>JAODMX010000290.1 GCA_025464735.1 Frondihabitans sp.
TCACCGTCACGTTCCCGCTCGTCGGCGAAAAGGCGGAGGCGCTCGGTCTGACCGCCGTCAAAGCGCTCGCCTGGACAACAACTCCGTGGACCCTCCCGACGAATCTCGCGCTCGCCGTCGGCCCCGACATCGAGTACTCACTAGTGCCTAGCGGCCCGCTCGGTGCCGGGGACGGCTCTGCTGAGGGACTCAGCCGCTTCCTGCTCGCGACCGACACGGTCGGCGCCTACGCCAAGGACCTCGGGTACTCAGGCGCCGACGAGGCTCTCGCCGCGGTCGACGGCATCGTCTCGGGGCGCGATCTCGCCGGAGTCGAGTACGACCGCCTGTGGGACTGGTACGCCGACACCGAGACCTGGGGCACCCAGAGCGCCTGGCAGATCCTCGTCGCCGACTACGTGGCCACGGGCGAGGGCACCGGCATCGTGCATCAGGCACCCGCCTACGGTGAAGACGATCAGGCCGTCTGCGCCGCGGCCGACATCCCCGTAATCGTGTCGGTCGACGAGGGTGGCCGGTTCCTGCCGATGTTCGGCGATCTCGCAGGCGTTCAGGTCTTCGACGCCAACAAACCGCTGACGAGGCAACTCCGCGACGAGGCGCGGCTCCTGCGAGTCGCCAGCTACGAGCACAGCTACCCGCATTGCTGGCGCTGCCGCAATCCGCTGATCTACAAGGCGGTGTCGAGC
Organism: Frondihabitans sp.; assembly: GCA_025464735.1. The sequence continues at coordinate 690 of JAODMX010000290.1, forward strand.
TGGTTCGTCCGCGTGACCTCGTTCCGAGACCGGATGGTCGAGGTCAACCAGGAGATCAACTGGGTGCCCGAGAACGTGAAAGACGGCCAGTTCGGCAAGTGGATCTCGAACGCTCGCGACTGGTCGGTGTCCCGCAACCGCTACTGGGGCTCGCCGATCCCGGTCTGGAAGAGCGACGACCCGCAGTTCCCGCGCGTCGACGTCTACGGCTCGCTCGCTGAGCTCGAGGCCGACTTCGGCACGCTCCCGCGCAATACCGATGGCGAACCCGACCTCCACCGTCCGTTCATCGACGAGCTGACGAGACCCAACCCCGACGATCCGACCGGCCGAGCGACCATGCGCCGCATTGAAGACGTCTTCGACGTCTGGTTCGATTCCGGCTCGATGCCGTTCGCGCAGGTGCACTACACGTTCGAGAACCATGAGTGGTTCGACTCGCACAACCCGGCCGACTTCATCGTCGAGTACATCGGGCAGACCCGCGGCTGGTTCTACCTCCTGCACGTGCTCTCGACGGCGCTCTTCGACCGGCCCGCGTTCTCGAACGTCATCAGCCACGGCATCGTTCTCGGCTCCGACGGGCAGAAGATGTCGAAAAGTCTGCGTAACTACCCGAACGTCAATGAGGTGTTCGATCGCGACGGGGCCGACGCGATGCGCTGGTTCCTGATGTCGTCGAGCGTGATCCGTGGCGGAAACCTCATCGTCACCGAGGAGGGCATCCGCGAGGCGGTGCGACAGTTCCTGCTGCCGCTGTGGAGCACGTACTACTTCTTCACCCTGTACAGCGACGCTGCGGGGGCTTCCGGGTACGCGGCCACGTGGCGAACCGACTCCGACGACGTCCTCGACCGCTACCTGCTGGCCAAGACTCGCCAGCTGATCCTCGACGTCGCATCCGATCTCGAAGCCCTCGATTCGCCGCTGGCCACCGCCAAGCTGCGCGACTTCGCCGATGTCCTGACGAACTGGTACGTGCGGCGCTCCCGCGACCGCTTCTGGTCCGGATCCGACACGCGCGCCTTCGACACGCTGTATACCGTCCTCGAGACGGTCACCCGTGTCGCTGCGCCGCTCGCGCCGCTCGTTACGGAGGAGGTCTGGAAGGGCCTCACCGGAGGCCGAAGCGTGCACCTGACCGACTGGCCCTCCGCGGAGGCATTTCCGGTGGACGACGTCCTGGTCGACGCGATGGACCGGGTGCGCGACATCGCCTCCTCGGCGCTTGCCCTTCGCAAGGCCACCGGCAACCGGGTTCGCCTGCCGTTGGCGTCCCTCACGGTCGTTTCTCCGGATCCTGCTGGTCTGGCACCGTTCCAGGGCATCCTCGCCGACGAGCTCAATGTGAAGGAGGTGCGGTTCGCCACCCTCACCGAGGAGAGCCTCGGCGAGTACGGCGTGAGTCGCCGGCTGACAGTCAACGCCCGCGCCGCCGGGCCGCGCATCGGCAAGCAGGTGCAGCAGGTCATCGGTGCCGCCAAGAAGGGCGACTGGGAGCCCCTGGGCGAGAACGTCGTCGTGGGGGGCATCGAGCTGCTGCCCGGCGAGTTCTCGCTCGAACTCACGGTGGCGACCGAGGGTGGCGCGATCAGCTTCGTGGGCGACGGCGGCTTCGTGCTGCTCGACACGACGACCACGCCGGCCCTCGAGGCCGAGGGTCTCGCCCGCGACCTCATCCGTGCCGTGCAGCAGGCTCGCCGAACGGCCGACTTCGACGTGAGCGACCGCATCCGCCTCGCTCTCGGAGTCGACGAACAGGCCGAGCGTGCCATCGAGGCACACCGCGCCCTCATCATGAGCGAGACGCTCACCACCCACCTCGAGGTCACGCTCCACGAGGGCGTGGCTCCCGACTCCGCTGTCGGGGTCGGATCCGGATCATCAGTGACAGTGCAGGTACAGCGCCATGAGTGACACCCCCCGCAACCCCCCTTCCGACGACGACTCCTTCGACCCGGGCCCGCTGCCCGACGTGTTCGGCACCCGCGACGATTTCGGCGACTTCGCCGCGATGGGCGACGACGACGAGCGCGACCGCGACGACCGCGACGATGAGAAGCCCGTGCCGACGGAGGCCGAAAGCGCCGACGCCGAGGCTGCGCGCCACGTCTTTGAGGAGCTCCTCGCCCGGATCGGCGAGAATGCTCCGCAGCCGCGCCTGGGCGCGACCCGCCGCGCTGTCGAACTGCTCGGCGACCCGCACCACTCGTATCCCGTCATCCACATCACCGGCACCAACGGCAAGACGTCGACGAGCCGGATGATCGAGAGCATCCTGCGCGCCTACGGGCTCCGCACGGGCCTCATGACCAGCCCGCACTTGGTCAAGGTCAACGAGCGCATCGTCATCGACGGTCAGTCGATCAGCGACGCGGCCCTCGCCGCGAACTGGGCCGACATCCAGCCCTACCTGCTGATGGTCGACACCGAGCTCGCAGCGGCGGCCGAGGAGCCCCTGACCTATTTCGAAGCCCTCACCGTGCTCGCGTTCGCCTCGTTCGCCGACGCCCCCGTTGACGTCGTCGTGCTCGAAGTCGGCATGGGCGGCGAATGGGACTCCACGAACGTCGCCGACGGCCAGGTCGCCGTCTTCACGCCGATCGCGCTCGACCACACCAAACGACTGGGGAACACGGTGGCCGAGATCGCCAAGACCAAGTCGGGCATCATCAAGCCGGCAGCGAACGTGGTGTCGGCGAAACAGGTTCCCGAGGCCCTCGTCGAGCTCGAACGCGCGGCCGAATTGACGGAGTCAACCTTCGCCGTCGAGGGCACT
>JAODMX010000301.1 GCA_025464735.1 Frondihabitans sp.
CACCCCGACCGGTCATGCCCGGCCTGCGCCTCGTCTGACGCTGGAGGATGGCGTCCCGCCTTCCGCTCGCGTCGGAGGGCCGAGTCGGGCAGTCTGGACGGGATGACTTTCGACAACGACTCCCACCTCCGTTCCTTCGCCTCCTTCATCAGCGCGTCGCCGTCGTCGTACCACGCGGCCGCCGAGGCGGCGCGACTCCTCGAGGTCGCCGGGTTCGAGCGGCTCAGCGAACTCGATGAGTGGCCAATCGCGCCCGGGCGCCGGTTCGTGGTGCGCGACGGAGCGATCATCGCCTGGGTCCAGCCGAACGATGCCGCGCCGACCACGCCGTTCCGGATCGTCGGCACACACACGGACTCCCCGTCGTTCAAACTCAAGCCGAACCCCGACACCGGCTCGAGCGGCTGGCAGCAGGCCGGCGTCGAGGTCTACGGCGGCCCGCTCTACAACTCGTGGCTCGATCGCGACCTCGAATTCGCCGGGCGACTCGTGACGAAAGACGGTGCCCAGCACCTCGTCCGGACAGGCCCCGTGCTCCGATTTCCGCAACTTGCCGTGCATCTCGATCGCGGGGTGAACGACGCCGGGCTGAAGCTCGATCCACAGCGGCATCTCCATCCCGTTGTCGGCGTCAACGGTGAGACCGGGCGCGACATCCTCGGCGCCCTCGCCCGAGCGGCCGGTGTCGATCCGGCTGACGTTCGCGGCCACGATGTCCTCATCGCTGACACCGCGGCTCCCGGTGTCCTCGGCTTCGACGGCGAACTCTTCGCCGCCGGCCGAATGGACAACCTGAGCTCCACCCATGCCGCCCTCACGGCCCTGATCACAGAGGCGGCACGCCTCGAAACGGCATCCTCCGTCTCGGTCTTCACCGCCTTCGATCACGAGGAGGTCGGATCCGAAACGGTGTCGGGAGCGAGTGGCCCCTTCCTGGAGGATGTCCTGGTGCGGATCTCCGGAGGTCTCGGGGCCACTGAGAGTGAGCGGAGGCGGGCCTTAGCCGGATCCTGGTGTCTCTCGTCCGATGCCGGCCACGCGATCCACCCGAACTATCCCGAGCGCCACGATCCAGCCAACCGACCCCTTCCCAACGGCGGCCCGCTGCTCAAGCTGAACGCCAAGCAGCGTTATGCCTCCGACGCCCTCGGAACGGCCGAGTGGGCCGCCGCTTGCGACCGTGCCGGAGTCCCGTTCCAGACGTTCGTCTCGAACAACGCGGTGCCCTGCGGTTCGACGATCGGGCCGCTGACGGCCACGCGCCTCGGCATCCGAACGGTCGACGTCGGGATCGGCCTGCTCTCGATGCACTCTGCGCGGGAACTCTGCGGTGTCCTGGATCCCGGCTCTCTTTCCCTCGCCGCCGCGTCGTTCCTGCACCCGGAAGACTGAGACCGCGTCCGAACGGACGACGGGGGCGATAGCGGGTGAAATATTTTCATGTCAACCCCCGCGTCGGCATTTTGCAGATGCGGTCTCGTCTGTCATATTCGGTTGCATGATCAGGCTCCAGACCCGGCGGGGATACGGATCGGACCACCGATGAGCAAGTACGTCCGCGACCCCCACGTACCTCCCGTCCATGTCCAACACCTCGGTAATCGACACCAGAATCGATCCACCGAAGGCGACGAGCCCCTCCAACGAGAATCCGAGGCGGCGGAGACCGACGCGGGGCCGAGCTATCAGGACTTCCTTGGGCACGCGGGGACGGAGGACGATCTGAAGGGTGAAACGGGCTAGTCCCCCGCGGCTCTCCGCGCCACGATGTCGTCACGAACGGTGCAGTGTGATGTGCTCGCCGACCCCCGTGAAGTAGTCTCCGACAGAACCCTCGTGTTCACCACGGGTCAGTCACGCACGGTGACGCAGCCGGCAGAAGAAGGGGCCATTCTGTGACGACGACAGCACATGACAGCACCGCAAGCACGACCCGGTCACCGGGGGCAAATTCCGACTACGACGCGAGCACGCTTCGCGGAGTCTTCGAACAGAACTACACCTACGCCAACGGCGTCGCAAGAAACATTCATAGGTACGCCGCGCGGACGGCCCTCACCGACTCCGAGACCGGCCGCAGCTGGACCTATCTGGAGCTCGGCGAGATCACCGGCCAGCTCGTCGGGGGACTCAGGAACCACGGCGTCGGAGTCGGCGACGTCGTCTGCTACCAGCTGATGAACCGCCCTGAGTTCGCCTTCCTCTACGTCGCAACGCAGGGGCTCCGAGCGGTGGGTTCGCCGATGAACTTCCGACTCGCACCGGGTGAAACGGCCTTCATCCTCGACGACTCTCGCCCCGCCGTCTTCGTCTTCGAAGCGGCGGACGCTCACCTTATCGCCGCGGCCCTCGAGATCGCCGACCATCGGCCCCCGGTCCTTGTCGCCGTCGGTGACGAGCCCGTCGACGAGGTCGAAGGAGCCCTGCGGTTCTCCGACCTCCTCGACGAATCGGCACCGTCGTTCACGGCCCCAAAGGACGCCAGCACCTGGGACGAAACGACGCGCCTGTACACGTCGGGCACGACCGGCCGGCCCAAAGCCGTTCCCCTGACTAGTCTCAACGAAGTCCTGACCGCCCATGACGTCATCATCAACATGTCGCTGACGGCCAACGACAAAACGATGAACATGTCGCCCTGGTTCCATCGGGGAGGCGCCTACTGCGCCGGGCCGAACACCGTGTTCTACGTCGGGGCCGAGGCCGTGACCCTTCCCCGCTTCGACGCCGCCCTCGTTCTCGACCTCGTAGAGGAGCAGGGCGTCAGCTACGTCATCGGTGCGCCGACCAACCTCGAGCGGCTCGCGGACGTGCAGGAGGCGTCCCCGCGTGACCTGTCGACCCTGAAAGGCATCGTGACGATGGGGGCACCGTTCGAACGGACGGCGGCCCTTCGCTACCAGAAGGTGCTGACTCCCAACATCTCGAACGGGTACGGAACGACGGAAGCCTTCTGGAACACCTTCCTTCCGGGCGACGAACTCACGAAATACGCCGGAGCCGCGGGTCGAGCGAGCATCGATGACGACGTGGTCGTCGTTGCGGTTCGCAGCTCGGGGCTCGGGGATCCGACGGACCAGGTGGCCACCGACGGCAAGGAGATCGGCGAGGTCGCCGTCAGAAGCGTGAAGTCGGGGTACACCTACCGGAACAATCCCGAAGAAGATGCCAAGAAGTTCCGGGACGGCTGGTTCTTCGCCGGCGACCTCGCGACCTGGAACGAAGACGAGGTGATCACCATCGTCGGACGCAAGGACGACATGATCATCTCCGGAGGTGAGAACGTGCACCCGGTACAGGTGGAAGAGGTCCTCGCCTCCCACCCGGGAGTGGCCGACTCGATCGTCTGCGGGCTGTCGGACACGGAGTGGGGGCAGATAGTCGTCGCCTACGTCGTTCGTCGCGAGGGGGCACTCGAAGACGAGCAGGCCGCCGCTGAGGCGCTCGAGGCACACTGCAAGACGAACGTCGATCTCGCGGACTTCAAGCGACCTCGGCTCTATTCGTTCCTTCCGGAACTGCCCTACACGGCGACCGGTAAGAAGCAACATTTCGTGATGCAGGACAGGTCACCGCGTGACTTCGAGCACGGCCTGTTCGTCAGACCCAGCCGCTGACGAAAACGACCCCGAGCACGAGGTTGATCAGTCCGATAGCCGCCATGGCGAGGCCTGCTCTCAGCAGCACTCGGCCAAAAAGGGAACAATTTAACATATTGAGTGTCATCACCGTGGTTGCGCGGCTTGGCCACGTCAAGATTGAAACGACGAGACCTGGGCTTCACCCGGGTGGTACCTGAGGACGATGACCGGGCGTGAAAGGCCGCTTAGGTTGGGCGTCATGGAGCAAACAGCATGATCGTCGCCGAAAACCTCACGAAGCGCTACGGCGACCGCGCCGCCCTCGACCACGTGTCGTTCACTGTCAAGCCGGGTCTCGTGACCGGCTTCCTCGGGCCCAACGGGGCCGGCAAATCGACCACGATGCGTCTCATCGTCGGTCTCGACCGCGCCACGGCCGGAGACGTCACCGTCAACGGGCGCCACTACTCACAGCACAAGGCACCACTCCGCGAGGTCGGTATCCTGCTTGACGCGAAAGCGGTCCACCGCGGCCGCAGCGCCTACGACCACCTCCTCGCCATGGGTGCCACGCACGGCATCGGCAAGAAGCGTGTCAACGAGGTCATCGCCCTCACCGGCCTCGAGTCGGTCGCCAAGAAGCGCGTCGGCGGCTTCTCGCTGGGAATGGGGCAGAGGCTGGGCATCGCCGCAGCGCTCCTCGGAGACCCGGCCACACTGATCCTCGACGAGCCCGTCAACGGTCTCGACCCCGAGGGCGTCGTGTGGGTCCGCAACCTCGCCAGGCACCTCGCCCGGGAAGGCCGCACGGTCTTCCTCTCGTCGCACCTGATGAGTGAGATGGCCCAGACGGCTGACCACCTCATCGTGCTGGGCCGCGGCAAGGTCATCGCCGACGAGCCCGTCGAGACGATCCTCGCTCGGGCCAAGGGCGACGGCGTTCGCGTCCGGACGCCCCAGGCGGTCGACCTCACACCACTGCTGTCTCGCGAGGGTGTCACCGTCACGGGCACCGCCGCCGACCTCCTCGAGGTTCGTGGTCTGCCCTCCGCTCGCATCGGTGAGATCGCGGCCGGTGCCGGTGTTGTCCTCCACGAACTCACCCCCCTCGACGGCTCGCTGGAGGACGCCTACATGGCTCTCACCCAGGACGACGTCGAGTACCGATCGACCAGTGAAGGGGTCTCCGCATGAGCACCGCCACCGCACCCGCAACCGCACCAGCACCCGCCAAGAGCACCTCGCACGCAACGCTCTCCCGCCTCACGTTCCCTGGGATCCTGCGCAGCGAGTGGAT
>JAODMX010000306.1 GCA_025464735.1 Frondihabitans sp.
ATCGTGTCCTCGAAGTCGATGGTTGCACCGTCGAGGTAGGGAACACTCATCTTGTCCACCACGACCTCGACGCCGCCGAAGTCCGCCGTCGCGTCCCCGTCGAGCAGTCGCTCGTCAAAGTACAACTGGTAGATGAGCCCCGAGCAGCCGCCGGGCTGAACGGCAACGCGCAGACGAAGATCGTCACGACCTTCCTGCTCGTACAGGCTGCGAACCTTGGCCGCAGCCGGCTCGCTGAGGAGCACGCCGTGCGAGGCTGCGGTAGTCGTTTCGGTCAGCGTGGTGTCAGTCATGACCACTCCTTAGGGCGAGGCGAAAAAGCTCTTCCATCAGTCTAAGCACCGGAGCCGGGTGATTTGTTCCCCGTGCCGGGTATTTTCACGCGCGTTCGTTGAGGCGCGCGAGTAAGACCGCCTCGGTGAGGATGGCCCGCTGAAAGACGCCAAGATGCAGAGACTCGTTCGGGCTGTGTGCGCGAGAGTCGGGATCCTCCACTCCGGTGACCAGGATCTGCGCGGTCGGGAACACATCGACGAGATCGGCGATGAAGGGTATGGATCCTCCTACGCCCGTCTCGACGGCCTGGACGCCCCACGCATCCGTCATGGATGTCTTCGCCTCTGCGACGGCCCAGGCGCTCGTATCGACGAGGAATCCGTTGCCCTGGTCCACGTCGCTGAGCTCGAGGTGCGCGCCGAACGGCACGTTTGCGGTCAAGTGCTTCTCGATGGCCGCGAAGGCCTCCGAAGCCCGCTGACCCGGCGCCACGCGCACGCTGATCCGGGCCCTCAGCTCCGGCGCGAGGGTGTTGGAGGCGTTGGCGACGCTCACGGCATCCATTCCGGTGACCGTGATCGCCGGCTTCGACCACATGCGGCTGAGAACCGTTCCTGAACCGATCGGAGTGACGCCGTCGAGCAGCTCGGCCTCGCGCCTGAGTCGTGCTTCGTCGTATGCGGGAGTTTCCGCCGAGCGCTCCGTCAGTCCATCCACGGCGACCGAACCATCGTCGTTGTAAAGAGTCGAGAGGAGTTTGATCATCGCCAGCATGGCACCCGGGACCGCTCCCCCGAACATGCCGGAGTGCGACGCGTGCCCGAGCGTGCGAACGGTGACGTTGAAGGTGACGTTTCCGCGGAGACCGACGGTCAGAGCCGGGGTCGTGGTGTCCCAATTGTCAGAGTCCGCGACCACGATGACATCTGCCCCGAGTTGCTGCCGGTGCTTCGTGAGGAAATTGGCGAACGACGGGGAGCCGATCTCCTCCTCGCCCTCGATGTAGAGGCCGAGGCCGAGATCGAAATCCGGACCCCCAGACTCGACGAGAGCACGGATCGAGGCGATGTGCGCCATGACGCCGGCCTTATCGTCTGCCGCCCCCCGCCCGAACAGGCGGTCGCCGCGCACCGTCGGCTCGAACGGGGAGGATTCCCAGTCCTCGTCCTTGCCCGGCGGTTGCACGTCGTGGTGTGCGTACAGCAGAACGGTCGGCCGACCGTTGCGGGCGGCCCGCGTCGCGAGCACTGCCGGCCGGCCGAGGGTCTCGCTGTTGCCGATCGTCGCGCGAGAGACCTCCACGCTGTCGAAAACACCAAGGCCGCTGATGAGCGCCGCAACCGCATCCGCACTTTCGCTCACGGGCTGCGGATCGAACGCAGGGGCGGACACCGAACGGATGCGCACGAGTCGCGACAGATCGGCGACGGCACTCGGGAAACCCGCCCGCACCGCCTCCCGTAGGGATTCCAGGAGTTCTGGCCGTGTCGTTTCGGAAGAAGTCATGGAGGTAATCTTAAGCAGACATCTATAGCTAGGAATGAAATGGCCAAGCCAGGCACGAGCAACGCGGACGACGCGGTCGGCCACGAACTCAACACCGACGGTGTATCGAGCACGAAGGGTCGTCCGACCCCGACCCGCAAAGAGCGCGAAGCCGCGAACCAGCGTCCGCTCGTCTCCGGCGACCGCAAGACGGGCAACAAGGTCGCTCGAGCAAAGATGGCCGAGTCGCGCGACAGGGCGCGAATCGGCATGGCGAACGGCGAAGAGAAGTATCTGACGTCTCGCGACAAAGGGCCGCAGCGTCGCTTCATCCGTGACTACATCGACGCGCGCTACAGCTTCGGCGAACTGATCATTCCCGTCATGTTCGTCGTGATCATCCTGACGTTCATCAACAACGTTGCGCTGCAGTCAATCGCGATCTTCGGCCTCTGGGCGTTCGTCCTCGTCGCCGTTATCGACTGCGTCACGGTTGGATACATCATCCAACGCAAACTCAGCGCCAAGTTCGGCGCGGAGAAGCTGCAGAGGGGCAATCGCTGGTACTCCGCGATGCGGGCCCTGCAACTGCGCCCGATGCGCCTGCCAAAGCCGCAGGTGAAGCGCGGCGCCTTCCCGTCCTAGCCGGGCCGGTCAAGACGCGCTACGAACGTCCGCAGGCCAGACGTTTCAGGCCGCGATTGATCGAGCGTGCCCAGAACGGGCCGCGATAGAGGAACGCCGTGTAACCCTGCACGAGAGTCGCTCCCGCGGCTAGTCGCTCCGCGACATCCTCGGCCGTGTCCACTCCCCCGACCGAGATCACGCAGATCTCCGCAGGCACGACGGATCGGATCACCGCGAGCACCGCGAGCGAGCGAGCCTTCAACGGAGCCCCGGAGAGACCGCCGGCTCCTGCCGACTCCACGATTGCCGCATCCGTCGTCAACCCCTCGCGGGACAGTGTCGTGTTCGTCGCGATGATGCCCGCAAGACCGAGTTCCACGACGAGTCCGGCGATCCGCCGCACTTCGCCGTCGGACAGGTCGGGAGCGATCTTCACGAGCACGGGCGTCCGCCCCGCCTCGATCCTTACGGCGGTGAGCAGCGGCGCAAGCTTGTCGAGCTCCTGAAGGCCGCGGAGACCCGGCGTGTTCGGAGAACTCACGTTTACGGCCAGGTAGTCGGCGACCGGGGCGAGCAGGCGTGTGCTCACGAGGTAGTCCTCCGTGGCCCGTTCGACGTCCACGATGCGACTCTTGCCGATATTGGCGCCGATGACGGGTCG
>JAODMX010000314.1 GCA_025464735.1 Frondihabitans sp.
CTTCGATTTGAGGGGAGCCGCCGACAGCACTGCCACCAGCCCGTCGCGGGGCACCTTGTGGCCGGGGCCGGTCATCCCCGAGTTGCCGAGGAAGGCTCGCTGCCCGATTTCGGCCTCGGCGACGCGGAGGTAGCCGCCGCCAAGTTCGTAGGAGGCGACCATCGTGTCGTCGGCGAGGAACGCGCAGTCGCGGATCGTGGTCATCGCGGGAAGCAGCAGAACAGTCGACGCCTCGACGTCGTGCCCGACGCGGGCGCCCAGGAGGCGCAGCCAGACGGGTGTGAAGAGACTCGAGTAGAGCGGAAAGAGGAATGTGCGGGCCAGATCGAGCAGGCGCTCGGTGCTCCACACCTGCCAGCCGACCCGGGAGCGTACGGCGAAGGTGCCCTCGCCCACGCCGAGCCCGAGGAGACGTACGAAGAGCACCACGAGCACGGCGGCTGTGAATCCGGCCAGCAGCACCGCCGGAACGAAGAGGGCGAGCGACCGCCAGAACGCGTCGCCGAGCGTGGTCGAGCCCTGGATGGCGGATGCGAGAACCGCTCCTCCGGCGGCGATCGACGCAACAGGCAGCAGCGACAGCACCACCGAGGAAACCCCGTACGCCCAGAGCCATCGCCGAGCGGGTCGCGGACGTTCGCCCGGCCACCAGGCTCGGCTCTTGCCGACGCGGGCCGCGGGTGAGCCGGCCCACTCCTGGCCCGAGCGCACCCGCCCGAAGACCGCCGATCCCGGGGCGACGGAGGCGTTCTTGCCGATGCGCGTTCCGGGGAGCAGCGTGGATCGCATCCCGACCGTGCTGCCGGCGCCGATGCGAATGGCACCGATCCTGACCACGTCACCGTCGATCCAGTAGCCGGAGAGGTCGACCTCGGGCTCGATGGAGGCGCCCCTGCCGATGCGCAGCATGCCGGTCACCGGCGGGAGGGCGTGCAGGTCGACGTCCGGGGCGATGCGGGCTCCGAGTGCGCGCGCGTAGTAGCTGACCCACGGCGCGCCCGCCAGGCCAACGGCTCCGATCTGATGGGCGATTTGCTCGGCCAGCCAGAGTCGGAGATGGACCCCGCCGCCCCGAGGGTGGTCGCCGGCGTCGACGCCTCGGAGCAGTGCGCGCGAAAAGACGACGGAGATGGCCATCCGGCCGAACGGGGTGACGAACACGATCAGGAGCACGACGAGCAGCCAGACCGGCACGGAGGGCATTGCACCGAAGCCGGGGGACAGCCGCAGGATGCTCGAAGCGGTGAGCGCATACGTCAGCCAGCGCACCCCGCTGAGGATGTGCAGCGGCAGGCCGAGCAACGTCTGCAGCCATTGCATTCGCGCCGGCACGGGACTGGGGCGGTGGTAGTCATCGCGGGGCGCCTCGCGGGTACCGACCCGGAGTGCGAGCGCGTCGGACATCGCCCCGAGCCGCGGATGCGAGTAGATCTCGGCGACGGTGAACTCCGGATCCCTGGCCCGGATCCGGGCGACCAACTGGGCCGCCGCCAGCGAGCCGCCGCCGAGATCGAAGAAGTTGGCATCCGCATCGGCGATGGGCAGCCCCAGCACGGCCTGCCAGTCGGCGGCGAGGATCAGCTCGTCGGGAGTCATGCCCGAGGCCTCGTCCGCTCCCGTCGCGGGCAGCGGCCAGGGCAGCGCGTCGCGGTCGATCTTGCCGGAGGTCTTGGTCGGGAGGTCGCCCGCGATCAGGGCGAGCAGCGGCACGAGGGCGGCGGGCAGCGCGTCGCGCAGCCGGACGAGGGCTGCGGAACGATCGAAGGATGCTGGATCCGGAACGGCCAGATACCCGACGATGATCTGATTGCCGGCGTCGGTCTTCCGCACGGCGGCGGCAGCCCCGCCGACCCCGGGCAGGCCGAGCAGCGCCGCCTCGATCTCGCCCAGCTCGATGCGCCGTCCGCCGACCTTGACCTGGTCGTCCGCGCGCCCCTGGAAGATGAGCCCCTCGCGCTCGAAGCGCACGAGGTCGCCAGAGCGGTAGGCGCGGGCCCAGCCGAGGACATCGTGCGGTGCGTATTTCTCGGCGTCCTTGGCCGGATCCAGGTAGCGGGCCAGGCCCACGCCACCGATGATCAGCTCGCCGACCTCGCCCTCGGCGACCGGATGCCCTGCGGAGTCGACGACCGCCGCGTCCCACCCGTCGAGGGGCAGCCCGATGCGGACCAGGTGGCCGGGGGAGACGCGGGAGGCGGTGGTCACAACTGTTGCCTCGGTCGGCCCGTAGGTGTTCCAGACCTCACGGCCGTCGGTGGCGACCCGGTCGACGATCTCCGGTGGGAGGGCCTCACCGCCGAAGATCAGCAGCCGGACACTCTCGAGCGCCTCGGTCGGCCACAGCCCCGCGAGGGTCGGCACCGTCGAGACAACCGTGATGTCGTGCAGCACCAGCCAGGGCCCCAGGTCGGCACCGGTGCGGACGAGCGAGCGCGGTGCCGGCACGAGGCAGGCGCCGTTCCGCCAGGCCAGCCACATCTCCTCGCACGAGGCGTCGAACGCCACGCTGAGGCCGGCAAGCACCCGATCGCCGGGGCCGAGCTCGTCGATCCCGTCACTGCTGAGGAAGAGCCGGGCCTCGGCATCGGCGAAGGCTGCGGCGGAGCGATGACTGGCGGCGACGCCCTTGGGGGTGCCGGTCGAGCCGGAGGTGAAGATGATCCACGCGTCGTCGTCGGGTACGGGGATCGTGGCAGCCTTCGCGGTCGACGTGCTCGGATGCGGCGCGCGCTCGCCGAAGAGAAGGGCCGACCGGGCCACGCTTCCGACGGTTGGCTCGAATTGTCCGCCGGCGCCGATGACTCCGGTTACCGCCGCCTCGCCGAAGACGAGCGACGCTCTTTCCTCGGGGTCGTCGGCATCGACGGGCACGTAGGCTGCGCCCGCGGTCAGCACGGCCAGGATTGCCAGGTAGAGCCCGCGATCTCCCGAGGGCATCCGGATGCCGACCCGGTCGCCGCGCCCCACGCCCGCTGCGGTCAGAGCGCCAGCGCCCGCGAGGACCGCCGCGCCGAGCTCGCGATAACTGAGCGCGCCGGCCTCGTCCTCCAACGCTGACGCCTCGGGGAAAGCGTCGATCGTGGCGCGCAGCACGTCGACGAGGGTGCGGGGTGGCGGTGTCCGCGAGGATCCGGGCAGGAGTCCGGCAGTCGGGGCAGGGGCGTCGGTGTCGGTCATTCGGCACTTTCGGGGAAGGAGCGAGCGGGCATCGGCTGCCGCACCTTAGTGGACGCCTGTGTCTCGAGGGTGAACTCCGTCACGCCCGCGATGGCTCCGACGAGCCCCGGGGGAAGCTCGAGATCGTGGACCGGCCCGGCATCGGGCGGGACAGTGGCGAGCGAGCGGTTCAAGCCCTCGCCCGACGCCTTGACGAGCGCCTCCTTCCGAACCCACGTGCGGAGGAGATCGTCGGAGCGCTCGCCCGGTGCCAGCAGGTCGTCGCGCAACGGCTCGAGGGTCGACGCGGCCTGCCGCGCTTCGAGATCGACGCCGACCGGCTGCTCGTGCGACAGGGCGACCGCGGCCCAGCGTCCGCTCCGCGAGAGGCTGAAGTGCGGCCCGCCGAGCAGGTACGGGCGGCCGTGGTCTCCGCCGCAGGCGGTGCACCGTTCGTGGAGAAAACGGAGGTCGCCGGGGGTCGTCCAGGTCGCCTGCGAGAGCAGGATCCGAAGCGCCGAGTGGGCGGCCAGGTACCGTCTGGACTCGGTCGGGTCGCGGAGCGCCTCCGCACGCGCCCGTTCGCGGGTGTCGAGCCAGCGCACGTCCGCTGGGAACTCCCCGCCGCCGTGCTCTGCCGCGTCGAGGTCGATCACCCACACCCGTGCCGGCTCGGATTCCATGCCCAGACGTTACCGCGCGTGAGGCGCCGTTCTGGTCCGGTCGGGCTACCTGACCCCTCCGATCGGACGACGCCGAAGACACCCGCAGGCGGATGTCCTCGGCGTGCGCGGTCCGTAGCGTCGAAGGGTGACCCCTCCTGCCAAGACCCTTGCGACTCACCCGTGGACCACCGAGACGGTCCATTCGGTCATTCGGGCGAGTGCAATCGTCCTCCTCGGCGCGCTCCTGATCGGTGGTTTGTCAAGCCTTGGTCAGCAGTACCTGCCCGACTGGATCCGTTCGCTCTGCAACTCGGCTGGCGGCTGGTCGGCCTTCGTTTTCCTGCTGGTGTGGCTGTCGCGGGGCCGGCCGCTTCTCGGCGCACTCCTCGGACTCGTCGCCTTCGAGGTCATGCTCGAGGGGTACGGCGTCGTCAGCGGCCTTCGCGGTCATTTCTACGCGGCGCCCTTCTCCACCCTCTACGCCAAGGCCGCTCTCCTCGCCGGGCCGGTGCTCGGTGCCGGTGCGTCGCTGACCCGGTACGGCAACAGGGTGTTGCGGCTCGCCGGGGTCGCTGTTCTCAGCCTGGTACTCCTGGGGGAAGGCGCTTACGGGCTCCTCTGGTTGCTCGATTCCACCAGCCCTGTGTTCTGGACGATGGAGATGATCGCCGGCGCGAGCTTCTTCGCTGCCGTCCTCGTCCGCAACGCTCCGCGCGCTCACACCCCGCCCCTCCGAGGCCTCGGATCGAGGCGGAGACCCGGCCCGCGGCGAGCCTGAGGGAGTCGTTAACCCGGGGCGTGCATCCTGCGGTCATGGCCCTGATCGACAACGGCGTGTACGTCGCCGGAAAACGTATCGAGAACCCTCGCAGCCTCGACGCCACCTACCGTCTGATGCGTGAGCACGACGGCATGGGCTGGATCGGACTGTATCGACCGAGTCCGGAAGAGATCCGAAGCGTCGCGCGCGAGTTCGCTCTCCACCCGCTGGCGGTGGAAGACGCTCTACTCGGTCACCAGCGCGCCAAGCTGGAGCGCTACGACGAGATCCTCTTCGCTGTTCTCCGCCCGGCGCGCTACGTCGACAGCGAGGAGATCGTCGAGTTCGGGGAGTTGCACATCTTCCTCGGTCCCGAGTTCGTGGTGACGATTCGGCACGCGGAGTCGCCCGACCTGATGCGGGTACGACGGCGCATGGAGGATACCCCGGCGCTTCTCGCCCTGGGGCCGGAGGCAGTGCTGTACGCCATCCTCGACCAGGTCGTCGACGAATACGAACCCGTGATCGCCGGTCTCGAGAACGACATCGACGAGATCGAGAACGACCTGTTCCAAATCGAGAGCACGGGCCTCTCGGAGCGCATCTACAACCTCTCCCGAGAGGTCATCAATTTCCAGCGGGCCGTCGTGCCTCTGGTCAAGATGCTTGAGAGCCTGCAGCGAGGATCCGAGAAATACGGCGTCGACCTCGAACTGCAGCGCAGCCTGCGCGACGTGCTCGACCACACCCTGCTGATCGTCGACCGGGTCGGCTCCTTCCGGTCGATCCTCGACAATGCGCTCACCGTTCACGCCACGATCGTGACCAGGCGTCAGACGGACCAGGGGATCCAGCAGAACGAGGAGGTCAAGAAGATCTCCTCCTGGGCGGCGATCCTCTTCGCGCCCACCCTGATTGCCTCGATCTACGGCATGAGCTTCAAGAACATGCCCGAGCTCAGCTGGCCGTTCGGTTACCCCTTCGCGATCCTGCTGATGATCGTGATGGGCTTTGTTCTCTACGCCGTCTTCAAGCGTCGGAAGTGGCTCTAGCGCGTCCGTAACGCCCCGGGCTCGAGCGGACATGCCGGTGTGACCGCGTCCGCGCACGCGACCGGTCAGGATCGGAGTCTTCGTGTATCCCTGGATAGCGCGGCGTGCGCTGGTTGTTGTGCTCGCCGCGAGCTCGGCAATCGTCCTGACCGGCTGTGGTCACACCGTGACGGCGGAGACGGCGCCGCTGGTGACGGCAACTGCCACCGCCACGAGTTTCCCCGCGCCTGTGCTCGGGCCTCCCGTGGCAGCGGTGAGTTCGTCCGGACCATGTCCCTCGCCGTCCGGAGCATGGGGATTTCACCCCGGGGGTGGGAGCGCACCGAGCCTCCTCCGCGTGGGCGAGCATCCTGTGAGAGCACTCGTCTGCTCGTACGGGCCCTTTGGGAGAGCCCTTGTCAGCCAGGAACATCTCGACGCCCACGATGCCACGGTGCTCGCCACGAGTCTTGCGGGTGTCTCGACCGCACCTGGTCCGACCGGGCCGACTTCCTGCCCGATGGATCAGGGCACATTTGCGATCTTGTCATTCGGCTACGGCACGACACCCGACGCGACCATTCGCTGGGGTAACGAGGGCTGCCAAACCCTCAGCAACGGCCACGTGCGGGCGACCTACCTGGCAAATCCGTCGTTCTGGGCCTTTCAGACCGCCTTCGACACGGTGATGGCCCGTCAGTAGCGTGTCGCGCGCCGTGTGCGGCAGCGGTGCGCGCCCCGAACGCGACGGCGACGTAGCACGCCGTCGCGTCCGGGCCGTAGGCCAGCGTCTACCCGTCAGCTGTAGGTCGGCACCGTGGGGTCGCCCTTGGCACCGCTGGCATTGATCGTGCCGTTGACACCGGCGGGGAAGAAGCCGCCCTTCGTGGCCACGTTGGGCGTGAGATAGGCGATGTTCAGCACGCGCTGGGTGGTACGACCGAACACGAGCCCGTTGCTGTCCGTCGGTACGAGGTCCACCATGTGGTTCGTCGTCGGGCCGAACTCGTCGCGGGAGCTTCCGTCGAGAGTGTCTCGGGCGATGGCGATGCGGTCGGCCGACACCTGGAGCCCCTGCTGCAGGATCGTCGTGCGGATGATGCCGGCGTGATATGCCTCGACGCTCAAGATGCCCGCAGCGGCTCCGAGGTAGGTCTTGTTGGTGATGAGCGGTGCCGCACCCTTGTAGGCCGTGACTCCCACATCTTCGAAGATGAAAGCGCCGAGCAGGAAGTTCGCTTCGCTGGCGAACGGGTTGAAGCTCTGCCCCGCCTTGATCAATCCTGCGGCCGTGGCTGCGGCGTTGAAGCTCGCCTTGAGGTCGATTGACGGTCGTGAGACGGCCGAGGTGCCAAGAGCGCTTCTAAGGAAGTTCACGTGGTCACGTTCGTCGTTGGCGATTTCGGTGGCGATGCCCTTGATGTTGGCGGTCTTGAACGGCACCTTGCCCCCGCCCGTCACGCCACCGAGCTTGCCTGTCCCGCTGATCTGACTCGATGTCAGGCCTTCGCCGTAGACAGCGTGCAGGTAGAACTCCGCCTCGAGATATTCGAGGTTGAGGGCGAAGTTGAGGACGGTGGCATCGGAGGCCGCATCCTCAGGGGCCGCGGTAGCAGCGAAGGCGGGAAGCGATCCGGCGAGGGCGGCAATGCCCACTCCGGCCCCCGTCGCACCCGCTGCCGCCAGGAACTTCCGGCGATCGAGTGCAGTCTCGGCACTTCGGTTGATGGCGTTGGCGATGAAACGTTTGTCAAAAGACATTTGCAGTCCTGTTCTGGG
>JAODMX010000335.1 GCA_025464735.1 Frondihabitans sp.
CGGGGATCGTCGAGCGCGAGGGCAAGAACGTGCTCGAGTTCTCGGTGCGGTCGGCGTCGAAGGGGGACGCCATCAAGCGATTGCGATCATTGGCCGGTTCGACGGCGGTGTTCTTTGCCGGCGACGACGTCACCGACGAAGACGCCTTCGCAGTGCTGGCCGACGGGGATTTCGGGCTCAAATGCGGCCCGGGCACTACTGCCGCCCGCCATCGCGTCGACTCGCCAGCCGGAGTCGTCCACGTGCTGGAGGACCTCGCCGAGCTCCGCGCGCACCTCGGTCGCGCCTGACGGGTCGGGCTTGACGGGTCGCGCCTGACGCTCAGCGGGCGGCGCGCGCCGCGGACTCGATCCGCGCGCGGAACGTCGCCCACTCGGCTGCCGATCGCCCGGGAATATTGGGATCACTCGCCCCATTGCCGATGGCACCATCGATCGTCTCGCGCACGATGTCGGCGTGACCCGCGTGCCGGGCCGTTTCGACGCACATATGCACAAGGATCTGTTGCAGGTCGACCCGCCGACGCTCCTCGGGCCACCACGGCACGGCGCCTTCGGCGTCGATCGCGAGCGCTTCGATGGTCGCGTCGGCGTGAGCCGCTGAATAGTGGTGAAAATCGACGATCTCAGCCCGAGATTCGTCTGCGGTGACCCACATGTCGGCGTCGTCCTCGGCGCCGTCGACCAGCCACGGGGCGACTCGCTCCGCCGGTCGATCGAAGACCTCGCCGAAATAGGCGAGCTGAACGCTGGCAACGTGTTTGACGAGTCCGAGAAGGTTGGTGCCGGTCGGAGTAAGAGGTCGTCGCGCGTCGTACTCGCTGAGCCCGTCGAGTTTGCCGAGGAGGTCGCTGCGTCGAATTGTCAGATACCCGTGGAGGGTCGTCTTCTCGTCCATGGATCCGACTGTGCCAGAGACCTCCGACATCCCGCTCGCGCCCGCGTCAAGACAGGCATACAGTGCTCACATGGTCAGCTTCGGCGCGCCAGACGACAGCGGTCCTGCGGTCGAAGCCCCGCGGGATGCGCGTCAGCGCGAGCTGGAGGCTCGCGTGTACGGTGGCGCGGATCCGTCGCCGGCCGACGTCGCCGAACTTCGCGACCTCCTCGCCCCGCCAGACCGCCACCGTTCCGGCGGCTCGGCGCTGGACGAAGTCGCCAGAGGCCACGACGCCGTCGATCCCGCCAGCCGTGACCGACGGGGTGCCGAGGTCCGCGGTGATGAGAGGCGCGCGAGAGCGCATCGTCCGCACGAACGCCCAGCGCGGGCATGGCTGGCCGGGGGAGCGGTGGCCATCGTGCTGGCCGCTCTGATTGGCGCTGGCGCAACCACGAGCATCCTGGGATCCCGATCCGGCGCTGAACCCGTGGGAACGACCTCTGCTGCCGCCGCGGTCGATCAGAAGGCGGTGATGCCGGTCTCACCGATGGTCATTGGAGCGTCGTCTCCGGCGACAGGTGTCGGTCCGGCAGCGGAGGCGGAAGCATTGAGCGCGCACTACTTCGATCAAGCGCAGTCCACCGGTGATCGGCCGCCGGTCGATCTGCCCGGGATCGTCCCCTCCAGCACTCGGCGTGTCTTCGCCGACTGGGGGCAGCAGCCCGGCCAGGCGAGTCTGTGGGTGGCGCGCGGACGGGACAAATCGTTCTGCGTGATCGCCTCGATCGACGCCAGTCACGCTGGCAGCTCGTGCACCCCCGCCGACCAGGCAGCGGCCGCCGGTGTTCGGGTCTCGGTTGCGACGGCCGCGGGAGGAACCATCGAAGCGACCTGGAACCTCTCCTCCGGTCTCCTCGAGCTGACCATGTTCCCTTCAGGTACCACTGTCATCTCGTCCGGAGCGCTCCCGCCGACGCCCTAAACTGACGGTATGCCTGAACAACTCAATGAGTACGGCGTCGATGTGAAGCCTCGGAGCCGAGACGTCACTGACGGCGTCGAAGCCACCACCTCGCGGGGCATGCTCCGCGCCGTCGGCATGGGTGATGCCGACTGGGACAAACCGCAGATCGGCATCGCTTCCTCGTGGAACGAGATCACCCCCTGCAACCTCTCCCTCGATCGTCTTGCCCAGGGGGCGAAGGAGGGCGTCCACTCCGGTGGCGGCTACCCGCTGCAGTTCGGCACCATCTCGGTCTCCGATGGCATCGCGATGGGCCACGAGGGCATGCACTTCTCGCTCGTCTCGCGCGAGGTCATCGCCGACAGTGTCGAGACCGTCATGATGGCTGAGCGCCTCGACGGTTCTGTGCTTCTCGCCGGCTGTGACAAGTCCCTCCCTGGCATGCTCATGGCGGCGGCTCGACTCGACCTCGCCAGCGTCTTCCTTTATGCAGGATCCGTGGCGCCCGGCTGGGTGAAGCTCAGTGACGGCACCGAGAAGAACGTCACGATCATCGACTCGTTCGAGGCTGTCGGTGCAGCGAAGGCCGGCACGATCAGCGACGAAGATCTCCACGCCATCGAGTGCGCCATCGTGCCTGGTGAAGGTGCCTGTGGCGGCATGTACACCGCGAACACCATGGCGAGCGTCGCCGAGGCGCTCGGTATGAGCCTGCCCGGCTCGGCTTCGCCGCCCTCGGCAGACCGTCGTCGTGACTACTTCGCGCATCGCTCGGGCGAGGCCGTCGTCAACATGCTCAAGCACGGCATCACCGCGCGCGACATCCTGACGAAGAACGCCTTCGAGAACGCAATCGCTGTTGCAATGGCGTTCGGTGGTTCCACGAACGTCGTGC
>JAODMX010000347.1 GCA_025464735.1 Frondihabitans sp.
TCATCGCAAGCTTTGTGCCCGCGCTCGTGATCGACGGAGCGGCGGTCACGCGCGCCTTGAGCGCCAGCCCGAGGATGACGATCGACTTGTCGTAGGTCACGTGGCCTTTGGTGAGCGTGATGTTGCCCCCGACATCCTGGACCAGCGTCGTTTTGTTGAGCGCTGACTCGTCGACGCTGAGAGTCGCTGTGACCGGCCCTGTCGTGCCTCCGGCCTTGAGCGGGACATTGGTTACATCGGCCGTGAAACGAATCGGCACGTTCGACACGACAAGGTCATGCGAGGTGAGTGTGACGTTGTCGAGACGGCCGTTCAGTGCCTGGAGGATCGCCGAAAAACCGTGAATCGTCACCCCAACCTCTCCGGTCGTGCCGGACGGCAGTGACGACTCGATCTCCTTCTCCGCGCGCCCCTCTGCGTAGGTGCGCACAGCGATGTCGGCGACGACCGCGGCGATGGCAAGGACGACGACGAGTACAACGACGACGATCATGAAGATCGTGAACCCCCGGCCGCGACGGCCGTCGTAATTGGGCTCGAAGAACTCGTCGAGGTTGTCGCCCCCTGCGCCTCGGGAATCGGTCATGGCTACATCCTTTCAGGCGCTGAGACGCCCAGAAGGCCGAGACCGTTGCGGATCACCTGCCCTGCGGCGTCGTTAAGCCACAGTCGGGTGCGGTGCAGGTCGGTGATCTCCTCGTCGCCGAGTGGCGTCACTCGGCACGAGTCGTACCAGCGGTGGTAGGTGCCCGCGACCTCTTCGACGTACCGCGCGACCCGGTGCGGCTCGCGCAGCTCTGCCGCCTGCTGAACGACGCGCGGAAGCTCGGAGAGAGCGCCAAGCAGGGCGGCCTCCGTCGGGTGCGTGAGAAGCGACGCGTCGAACGCACTTCGGGTGACGCCGGCTGCCTCGGCGTTGCGCGCGACCGCCTGTGTCCGGGCGTGGGCGTACTGCACGTAGAAGACGGGGTTGTCGTTGCTGCGCTTCGCGAGCAGGTCGAGATCGATGTCGATCATGGAGTCGGCAGAGGACCGCACCAGCGAATAGCGACCCGCGTCGACTCCCACCGCGTCGACCAGGTCTTCCATCGTGACGACCGTGCCCGCGCGCTTCGACATGCGCACGGGCTCGCCGTCGCGGACGAGATTGACGAGCTGACCGATCAGGATCTCGAGGTTGACCCCCGGCGTGTCACCGAACGCCGCACACATGGCCATCATCCGACCGATGTAACCGTGGTGGTCGGCGCCCAGCATGATCAGATTGCGCTCGAAACCGCGTTCCCGCTTGTCGAGATAATAGGCGAGGTCGCCGGCGATATAGGCCGCTTCGCCGTCGCTCTTGATGATGACGCGGTCTCTGTCGTCGCCGAACGACGTCGTGCGGAGCCAGGTGGCACCATCCGCCTCGTAGACGTGCCCGAGTTCGCGGAGGCGCTCGACGGCGCGCTCGACGGCGTGGGACTCGTGCAGAGAGTTCTCATGGAAGTAGACGTCGAAATCGACGCCGAAATCGTGCAACGACTTCTTGATATCGGCGAACATGAACTCGACTCCGACGGCGCGGAAGAGCTCTTGCGCCTCCTCGCGAGGCAGGTCGACCACGTCGCCGTCGTAGGTGTCGAGGACCCGGGCAGCGATCTCCGTGATGTAGTCCCCGCCGTAGCCATCTTCAGGTGTCGGCTCGCCGAGAGCGCTCGCCAGAAGGCTCCGCGCGAAGCGATCGATCTGCGCGCCGTGATCGTTGAAGTAGTACTCGCGCGTCACCACCCCGCCGACCGCCTGGAAGATTCTCGCCAGGCTGTCACCGACGGCAGCCCACCGCACGCCGCCGATGTGGATCGGGCCGGTCGGGTTCGCCGAGACGAACTCGAGGTCGATGCGCACACCCTCGTAGTAGGTACCCGTGCCATAGCTCGCGCCCTGTTCGACGATGGACTTGGCGAGGACGCCCGCGGCCGCGGCTTCGAGCGTGATGTTGATGAACCCGGGGCCCGCGACGTCGACCGTCGCAATGCCGTCCTCCTCCATGAGTTCAGCCGCGATCTCAGTCGCCAACTCACGAGGGTTCGTTCCGACTCGCTTCGCGAACTTCATGGCGATGTTCGACGCCCAGTCCCCGTGATCGCGATTCTTCGGGCGCTCCAGAACGGCGTCGGCGAGCGTCACCTCGACCACCGGCGCATCGCTCTCGGCGCCGCGTCGGCGCTCGACGACGCCCTGGACGACGGCGAGCAAGGAGGCGGAGAGTTCAGCGGGAGTCACGGTCGACAATCCTACCGGGGCGCCCTGCGGTGGTCGGATGCCCTGTGGAATGCGCGAGGATGGTCTGCATGCCCACGGCCTTCCGATCGCTGCCCGTCCGTGTCCTCGGTGCCACCGCGCTGGTCCTCCTGGGGTCGTCCATCCTCGCGGGCTGCACGTCCGATCCCGTGGCGCAGCCTGCGTCCACGCCGACGAAGGCCGACCAGCGGCCCTCCGCAGCCGCGTCTTCGAAGCCGACCACCTCGGCTCCTGCGCTCGTCTCGACCCCGCTGTCCATCCCATGCGACACGCTGGTTCCGGCAGCGACGGTCTCGTCAGCAACTCCCGGCATGACGGCTGTGGCCGCCGCCGCCCCCGCGAACACGGACGCGGCCGTCATCAGCTCGTACGGCGGCACCGTGTGCTCGTGGAAGAGCGCGAGCGGCGACACCATGTCGCTGGCCGTCGGGCAGTTCGACGACGCAAGCCTGACCAAGCTGAAAAACAGCCTGGTCACGTCGAGCAATCCGGTGCCGACCTACAACGGCGAGGGCTACTTCAAGCTGGAGGGCAAGACCGGCACGGCCGAGGCATTCTCGGGGAGCTACTGGATCGTCGCCATCTCCGACACCTTCCCCGAACCCGGCGGAGCCGAGCCCATCGTCGACGCCGCGATCAGCGCACTCACCAAGCGCTAGCGCGCTCACGCCCGCGTCCCTTCTGACGTTGGCGTCCGCGCGTCCGCGCGTCCGCAGGACTCCACAACACGCCACTCACTTTCGACTGGGCCGACCACTTCCGGAGTTAAGCCGCGCGCTGCGAGACTCGCAAGGCTCGGGGAAGCGACCGTCCCCACCTAACTCACGGCCAGAGCTGCGTCTTCGTCCACTCCGCACCCGAACGGTCGTAGCGCAGCCGCACCTGGTCGCGACCCGTCGTCGCCTGCCAGAACTCGACCGACGTCGGCGCGACGCGATAGGCGATCCAGTCACCAGGAGCGAACGAGTCGTCGCGGGCGATCTGTTCCTTTGCCTCAGCCAGACGAACCCGGGCCTTCTCGGGGTTGTCGATGGGAGCGCTCTGCGGCATCGCCACCGCCACGGCTCGGGAGTCGGGATGCCTCTCGGTGAAGTCGCGGGCGCTGACATCGCGAGGTCCGTGGGAGGCCTCCCCCAGGATCCTGATCTGCCGGCCCTGCTCCCGCCAATAAAATGTCAGCGCGACGCGCGGGTTCTGATTGAGCTGACGCCCCTTCGGGCTGAGCGACGACGAGGCGAACCAGAACGCCTCATCGACGTCCTTGAGAAGGAGCGTCCTGGCCGTCACATTGCCATCGCGGGTGGTGGTGGCGAGCGTCATCGCGTGCGGCTGAACGACACCCGAGTCGACGGCCTGCGTCAACCAGCTCATGAATAGGGGCAGAGGCGCCTCGGGGGTGTCGGCAGGATCGAAGGCCGGCATGTCGACCGGGAAGACCTTGGCCTGGCGAAGAATCTGGCGAAGGGACGGGCCATCACTGTCGGTCACGCCTCCAGACTGCACCCACCGGCGCCACCGCGCTGGTGCAGAACGCGCGCCCCGTGCTGCTAACGTTGAACCACTCCTGGCCCCCATAGCTCAGGGGATAGAGCACTGCCCTCCGGAGGCAGGGGCCGCAGTTCGAATCTGCGTGGGGGCACGAGCCATTTTGGTGTGTTCGGGTCGCGGCCGGTGGCCGCCACCCTCCCACCGGGCCGCAGTGCCTGATTCGCCGTGTCCCCTGGACACGCCAGGCCGCAGTGCCTGATTCGCCGTGTCCCCTGGACACGCCGGGCCGCAGTGCTCGTTGCGGCGTGTCCGGCGGACACGCCGAGGTGGCCGGGGTGGTTCGCCGCGATACTTGGCGCATGGGCATCGTCCGCGTCGTCGTTTTATTCGTGCTGGCCGCAGCCGCCGAGATCGGCGGCTCGTTCCTGATTTGGCAATCGGTCCGCGAAGGCAAGGCCTGGTGGTGGGCCGGCCTCGGCGTGATGGCCCTCGGAGCCTACGGCTTCATCGCCACCCTGCAGGCCGACGCAAGCTTCGGCCGGATCCTGGCCGCCTACGGAGGAGTATTCGTCGCGGGAGCTCTCGTCTGGGCTGTCATCTTCGACCGCTTCAGACCCGACCGCTGGGACATCATCGGCGCCGTCATCTGCCTCCTGGGGGTCGCCGTGATCATGTTCGCACCCCACGCACGAGAAACGACCTGACGCAAGAAAACGTCAGGTCGTTCGAAATATCGAGGGGCTCCCGCCCGCGAGCCAGCTCCTCAGGAGTACGTCAGCGCTATGACGGCGACGTCGAGTGAGCCGTACGCGCCCTCGGCCCGAGTAGCGCTTCGAACTCGCCCGCGAAGCACCTCGTACCGCCCCTCGTTCTCTTTCACGAAACCGATGACTCCCGCCGTCGGCGTCGACACGCGGCTGAAACCGTCGCCGAGTGGCACGACCTCCGCACGCGACGTGCGTTCCAGAACAGCACCCATGGTGTCCTCCCTCAACATCGTTGTCGGCCACCGATCCCCAAGTGGCTACAAGACTGAACAGTACGCCTCTTGAGGGGTACAAAGAACCCCGGAAGACCCAGGAATACGCTGTGTGAGGCACTGATTTCGGGTGACAGCTCAATGAGCACGCTCACATTGCGACGACAGCGCTGCCATCGGGCTCACGCCCCTCCCGTCGCAACGTGATTGCGATGCTCGCCAGGGTCACGAGACCCAGCGCTACGACGTCCCGAACGCTCAGGCTCTGCCCGATGACGACGAATCCGGCGATCGCGGCGACTGCTGGCCCCAGGCTCGAGAAGACGCCGAACACTCTCGTGGGCAAGCTTCGCAGTGCGATCATCTCGAGCGCGTACGGCAGCGCCGAGGTGAGCACTGCGACCACGAGGAACACGATGACGAGCCCCGGATCCGCCGCGATCGCCGACACCGCCGGTCCCGCTCCGAACGGCGCCACCACAATCGCCGCCACAACGATCGCGACAACGAGACCGTCGATCCCCTCAATGGCCCTGCCGACACGTGAACTGGCGAGGATGTATGCCGCCCAGAACGCAGCGGCACCGAACGCCAGCAGAACACCACCCACGGCGATCGCCCCGGTGGAGCCGAGCCCCAGGAGGACCACCCCGCCGAACGCCACGACGGCCCACAGGGCGTCGCGCCAGCGCCTCGTCTGCACGAGGGCCAGCACGAGCGGTCCGGTGAATTCGAGAGTGACGGCGACACCGAGCGGGATCCTGGCGATCGCAAGGTAGATGAGCGAATTCATGCCCGCGAGGGCCAGACCCAGTACCACGGCCGAGAGCCATTGACGCCTCGTCCACGTGGCGACGCGCGGCCGGATGACGATGACCAGGATGACGGCGGCGAACACCAGGCGAAGGGTTGCGGCACCGGTTGGTCCGACCTCATCGAAACGCGTCCGCGCGAATGCGCTGCCGAACTGTAGTGAGACGATCGCGCCCGTCGCGAGGAGCGGAGCAGGGACGCGAAGCACTTCCCAATTAACTCATGCCAACGACACATGTGGTGGATAGAATCCCGGCTAAAGGGATGCCGGCGGCCGGGTCGCCTGCCTCCATCAATTCGAGTTCCGAATGGGGAGCATCGTGATCGGCACCAGGCAAGGCCCGAGTCAACGACTGACCAAGGCCGGTGGCCGTGCGATCCTGGTGGGCCTGATGCTCGCCTTCGCCGCGGTGTTCGCCGGGCCCGCCGTCGCCGCTCACGCGACCGCACCGGTCGAATTGAATGGCGCCTATGTCCTCGACCAGTCCAATGTTCTGAGCGCCGCCGACAAAGCGACGATCACGAAGTCGCTCGACAAGCTCAGCAAAGACCGGGGCATCACCCTCCTGGTCATCTATGTGCCGACGTTCACGAGCCCGTCCCAAAGCAGCGAGTGGGGCGCCAAGACCGCCGACCTCAATTCGCTGGGCACGAATGACATCCTGTTGTCGGTGGCGACGCAGACCCGTCTCTACGACGTCTCCAAGGACTCCAACTCCACTCTCACCACGGCGCAACTCGCGAGCATCGAAAAGAACGCCCTCGTCCCGCAACTCAAAGCTGCGAACTGGGCCGCAGCCGCCACGGCGACGGCCGACGGCATCGACAAGGCGACGGGCCCAGCCGATCTCACCTGGATCCCGATCACGATCGGCGTCCTCGTCGTCATCGCGATCATCGTGTTCCTGGTCGTCTTCCTCCTTCGTCGACGCCGCAGCGCCGGGATCGCCCAGAAGAATGCGGCCTCCCAAGCCGAGCTCGACCGTCAGGCCGCCGGTCTCCTCATCGGGATCGACGACCAGATCACGCAGGCCACCCAGGAGGTCGGCTTCGCTCTCGCCCAGTTCGGAGAGGCGGCTGCGGCACCGTTCGCCCAGGCGGTCGACTCCGCGAAAGACAAGGCACGACAGGCTTTCGAGCTTCGTCAGAAACTCGACGACGACATCCCCGACACGGCGGAGGAGAAGCGGGCCTGGACCGAGCAGATCATCGAACTCTGCCAGGGGGCGCACGCCGACATCGAGGCACAATCCGAGGCCTACGACAAACTCCGCGCTTCCGAGGCGACGGTTGCCGAAGACACGGCGGCACTTCGCACCGACGCGGCCGCAGACCAGGCCCGTATCGCGGCGTCGACGACAACCCTGTCAACCCTGTCGAGCACGTACTCCGCTCGCGCCGTCGCCAGCATCACCCAGAATCCTCCCCAGGCCACCCAGCTCCTCCAGTTCGTCGAGCAGATGGCCACCGAAGCCGAAGGTCAGATCCAGGCCGACAACAAGGGCGAGGCCGTTGGCTCCGTGCAGCAGGGGCGTCAAGCGCTGGTCCAGATCGACCAGCTCTTGGGAGCGATCGACAAGGCGTCCGAGTCGCTGTCGACGGCCCAGGCGTCGATCGCAGCGGCCTCGACCGATCTCCGGTCGGACATCGAGGCGGCACAGAAAGTGCCCGCCGGAGGAGCGCCCCAGGGTTCTGATCTCCCCGGAGCGATCGCCGAGGTCCAGGCCGCGCTCGGATTCGCTGACGCTACTCACGACGATCCCCTCGCGGTTCTTGACCGACTGACCGCGGCGAACACGAAGATCGACACCGCGATGGCCGCTGTCCGCGACGCCGAGGTTTCCCGGCAACGCGCCCAGGCCGCCCTCGACCAGTCGCTGCTGACGGCGCGCAGCCAGATCAGCGCTGCCCGCGACTTCATCGAGACCCGACGGGGGGCGATCAGCGCGGGGCCGCGAACCCGTCTCTCCGAGGCCGAACGCCACCTGTCGAGTGCGGTGAGCGTCGCCACGACGGATCCGCAGCGGGCCCTCGCCGAGGCGCAGCAGGCAAGTGCACTCGCCCAAGCGGCAGCCGGCGACGCGAATGACGTGGTCGGACGCTTCGACCAGCAGGGCATGGTCGGTGGCGGTGGTCTCGTGGGCGGTCGCGGGGGTTCGTCGAACCTCGGAGGCATCCTCGCGGGCGTCGTGATCGGCGGCCTCTTGAACGGCGGCGGCGGCGGATTTGGAGGCGGAGGCGGAGGCGGCTTCGGCGGGGGCGGCGGAGGAGGAGGCCGCGAATCCAGCGGAGGCCGCTTCTAACCCCGGCGCCGGGGTCGAGGAAAACCCTGCACGACTTTTCATCCGACGTGACTACCGCGACCACGTCACGACCACCCAACGTCCTGTTCAGGACACCACGAAAGGAAAGAACTGATGGCAAAGCAGTCGATCTTCGGGCGTATCGCACAGCTGACGAAGGCCAACATCAACAACCTCATCGACCAGGCGGAAGATCCACAGTTGATGCTCGACCAGTTGGTGCGCGACTATACGAACAACATCGCCGACGCCAAGACCGCGGTCGCCGAGACGATCGGCAACCTGCGTCTCCTCGAGCAGGATCACAAGGAAGACGTCGAGGCTGCGGCCGACTGGGGCAACAAAGCCCTCGCGGCCAGTAAGAAGGGCGACGAGCTCCGTGCCGCGGGCAACCCGGGTGAAGCCGACAAGTTCGACGATCTCGCGAAGGTCGCCATCGGCCGCCAGCTGTCGAGCGAGAAAGAAGCCAAAGACGCCGAGCCGACCATCGCCCAGCAGACCGACGTCGTTGAGAAGCTCAAGAAGGGCCTGTCCGGCATGGAGCAGAAGCTTCAGGACCTCAATAACAAGCGCAACGAGCTCGTCGCCCGCTCCAAGATGGCGGCCGCGCAGTCGAAGGTCAACGACGCGATCTCCAGCGTGAACGTGATGGATCCGACGAGCGACCTCGGCCGCTTCGAGAGCAAGATCCGCCGCGAGGAGGCGAAGGTGATGGGTCAGCAGGAGCTCCAGGCCTCGAGCCTTGATGCTCAGTTCGAGAGCCTCGATGAGCTCGATTCGAAGACCGAGGTCGAAGCCAGGCTCGCCCAGCTGAAGCTCGGGGGCGGCGCCGCGCCGGTGGAGCACTGGGACTCCAAGCCGCTCGGATCCTGATTTTCACCGTTCAGAGCACGACTCGCCCGATCCTCCTCGTAGGTTCGGGCGAGTTGGTCATGCGAAACTGTCGCGCGTGAGGTTCGTAGCAGTACCGCAGTGGCAGGGTTCCCCTTCGTCGCGAGCAATGAGGCTGTCCGACGGCGCCAATGCAATTTTCGGCGATCTGCCCTCTCGCTCGAGCACCATGGTCGAGGTACCGGTCGGTGCCGGCGATGCCCTCGGCACGAGCATCCATCGACTTTCAGCGGTCTCGACGGTGGCCGAGCGTCTTGTCGCGGAGCTTTCCACGAGTGACGAGACCGCTCTCGTCGTCGGGGGCGACTGCGGCATCGAGTTCGGAGCGGTGAGCCATGCCCTTCGGGACGATACCTGTGTCGTCTGGTTCGACGCGCATCCTGATCTCCACTCCCCCGAGACGAGCGAGAGCGGCGCCTTCAGTGGGATGGTCCTCGGCGCACTCCTCGGTCGCGCCAACGCGGAGCTCGAGTCGGGCGGGCTCACCGTCAGCGCCCCCGCGCTCGTGCCTTCCCGAGTCGTCCTGGTCGGAACCCGGACTTTCGACGAGGCTGAAGACGCCTACATCGATGAGGTTGGCGTTCACAGCGTGTCCGCATTCGACCTCAACCCGCAGGACGTCGTCGATGCCGTGGCGGCGACCGGCGCCGCCTCGATCTACATCCACATCGACCTCGATGTGCTCGACCCCAGCGACTTCGACGGTCTCCTCGACCCTCAGCCGTTCGGCCTGCTCCCCGCCACGCTGGTGTCGACCATCACGGCTCTGCGTGCGCGGTTCGATCTCGTCGGTGCGGGAATCTGTTCCTTCGCGCCGTCGACGCTGGAGGCGGCCGGCGACGACCTCGGCACGATCCTCCGGTTGGTCGGAGCGCTCGCCCGCTAACCTCGGGGCATGACGTCCGCTTCGAAAATCGCCGCGCTTCCCGACTCTCGCCCGCGGGTCTCGGTCGAGAAAGACGGCCATGTGCTGCTCATCGGATTGGACCGCGAAGAGAAACGGAACGCTGCCGACCTCCGGATGCTCAGGGAGCTCGCACTCGCTTACGGCCGGCTCGAGAACGATCCGGACCTCTGGGCGGGCCTCGTCTTCGCACACGGTGATCACTTCACTGCCGGTCTCGACCTGACGGACGTGGCTTCGGCCGTCACGGCAGACGGCCTCGACATCGTGCCCGATGGCGGTTTGCACCCCTGGCAGGTCGATGGCACGCACCTGACGAAGCCCGTCGTCATGGCCGTTCAGGGAACGTGTCTCACTCTCGGAGTCGAGCTGGCGCTCGTCAGCGACATCGTCATCTCGGGGCGGAACGCCCGGTTCGGGCAGATCGAGGTGCGTCGAGGGATCCTGCCATTCGGTGGCGCTACCACGCGTTTTCCGGCACGGGTCGGTTGGGGCAATGCCATGCGCTGGATGCTGACGGGCGAGACCTTCGATGCGCGTGAGGCACTCCGGATCGGCCTGGTCCAGGAAGTCGTTTTCAACGACCAGGTCTACAACCGCGCCTACGACCTCGCCCATCGGATCGCCCAGCAGGCGCCACTGGCCGTCCAAGCGACCTTGGCCAACGCCCATCTGGCGGTGGAGCAAGGGGTGCGGATTGCCGAACAAGCACTCCAGCCCGAACTCGTCCGACTCATGGCGACGGAGGACTCCCGACTCGGCATGCAGTCGTTCCGTCAGCGCGGGGACGCGGAGTTCACGGGTAAGTAGCCCACGAGGGCAACGCCCCGACCCGTCGGTCGTGCGAGGCACCCACACCCGCGTCCAGACATTGCCCGGACTTTCCCCGCGGGCAGGCGATACGGTCGTGCCATGACGACATATGACCTCATCGTGATCGGAGCAGGCGCTGTCGGAGAAAACGTGGCCGACTACGCCACACGCAAGGGGCTCAAGGTCGCCCTCGTCGAAGCCGAGCTCGTCGGCGGTGAATGCTCGTACTGGGCCTGCATGCCCTCGAAGGCCCTCTTGATGAGTGGAACGGTGCTCGAGGCCGCCAAAGCCGTCGGCGGAGCCCGCGAGGCCGTCACCGGCGACCTCGATGTCCGGGCCGTCCTCCAGCGACGCAACTCGTTCACCAGCAACTGGGACGACTCGTCGCAGGTCGACTGGGTCTCGGGAGCCGGAATCGACCTCATCCGTGGGCACGCCACAATCACCGGGGTACGGGAGGTGACCGTGGACGGACACGTTCACACCGCGCGGTACGCTGTCGCCGCCGCAACCGGCTCGGCCGCCCTCCTCCCCGATGTGCCCGGCCTCGCCGACGCGATTCCGTGGACCAGTCGCGATGCGACCAGCGCCCAGTCGATCCCGCAGCGCCTGATGATCATCGGCGGCGGAGTGGTGGCCACCGAGATGGCTACGGCGTACCAGCAGCTCGGCGCTCAGGTCACCCTGGCGTCCCGGGGCGGCCTCCTCTCCGGGCAGGAACCGTTCGCCGGAGAGTTCGTCGGCGACGCGCTGAAGGAGCTCGGCGTCGATCTCCGGCTGGCCACCTCACCCACCTCCGTCATCCGGACCGAAGACGGAACAGTCGAAACGACGCTGTCCGACGGCACCGTGGTCTCAACCGACGAGATCCTCATCGCCACGGGCCGCGTCCCGCGGTCTTCCGACCTAGGCCTCGAGAACGTCGGACTCCCACCGGGCGAATGGTTGGACGTCGACGACACACTCCTGGTGCGCGGCACCGATTGGCTCTACGGCGTCGGCGACATCAACCACCGCGCCCTCCTCACCCACCAGGGCAAATACCAGGCCCGGGCCGCGGGCGAGGTCATAGCCGCCCGGGCTCTCGGCACCGAACTTCACACCGAGCCGTGGGGTGCCCACGTCGCGACAGCCGACCTTGCAGCGGTGCCTCAGGTCACTTTCACCTCGCCCGAGGTCGCGAGTGTCGGGCTGACCGCCTCGAGAGCCGAGCAGCAGGGCATCGACACCCGAGTGGTCGACTACGATCTGGCCGCCCTGGCCGGATCATCGCTCAAGTCGGACACGTACAAGGGTCAAGCGCGTCTCGTGGTGGACGAGACGAGAAAGGTCATCGTCGGAGCGACCTTCGTCGGCCCCGAGGTGTCCGACCTGCTCCACGCTGCGACCGTCGCCGTCGTCGGGGAGGTGCCGATCGATCGGCTCTGGCACGCGGTTCCGTCCTACCCGACGGTCAGTGAGATCTGGCTTCGCCTGCTCGACAGCTACGGTCGACCGTGACTACGCCCGGCG
>JAODMX010000372.1 GCA_025464735.1 Frondihabitans sp.
CATGCCAGCTGGCTGCGTCTTCACCTCATCTCATCGATCCGCGAGTTCGCGCAGGGCATCACCATCGACACCTCGCGTCTCGAAGAGCTGGCCGCCGACTTCGACCCGTCGAACCCCGAACAGCTTCGCGATGCAATGGCCAGCGGTGCGCTGATTCCGCCGAAGTCCGACGAGCAAATGGCGGCTCTGGCTCGACTGGAGACGACCCTGGCACTCATCGAGGGCTGGGTCGACGTCGTAACGGCGCAGGCCACCGAGCGCCTCCCGAAGTCGGTCGCGATCGCCGAGATGGTGCGGCGTCGCCGCGCCGCGGGCGGTCCCGCCGAGTCGGCGTTCGCAACTCTCGTCGGCCTCGAACTCCGCCCCCGCCGCCTGCGGGAGGCCGCAGCGATGTGGCAAGCGGTGAGCGAAGCCACAGGTGGTGAAGTGCGGGACTCCCTCTGGGCTCACCCCGACATCGTGCCCACGAGCGACGACATCGACGACCCTCAGGCGCTCATCGCACGGCTCACCTCGAGCGAGCCCGAGTACGACGCCGTCGACCGAGCGATTGAAGACCTCCTCAACGACAGCGGCGACGACCGGCCTCGTGAGGGTGACGACGGATCAGCTGAAGAGCCCCGCGAGTAGGCAGCCCCATTCACGACCTGTGGAGAACTTCTGCGCCGACTGCGCAGACTCAGGCATCCTCTCCGCATGGAGATCCGCTTCGATCCTTGCCTGCCCTTGGTCTGGCGCGATCCGCAGACGCTGCAGATCGGCGCGGATCGCGCCCTAGTCGTCCTCGAACGAATCACGGCGCGCGACGAGCGCATCGTCGCAGCGATCGCGGCGGGCCACGGCCGGTCCGGCGCAGCCTCCGTGGCGCAGCGAGCGCGCTGCTCCGAACGCGAGGTGTCGTCGCTCATCGCGCGGCTCGGACCGGCGCTCGCCCCGTCGCGAACGCAGGTCTCTGAGACCATCGCGATCGCCGGATCCTGCGCGCTCGTCGACGAAATCGCTCACCTTCTCGAATCGTGCGGCCTCGCCGTCTCCCCCATCGATGCCGAGACGGTGGAGCAGCGTCCACCGCCGTCGTTGGGCGTCGCCGTCGCGCACCAGGTGCACGACCCGATCGTCGGCGCCGCATGGCTCCGGCGCGACGTGCCGCACCTCTCGGTCGTGGTCGGCGACCAGAGCACGCGTGTCGGGCCAGTCATCGTGCCGGGCGTAACGGCCTGCGCGCACTGTCTCGACCTCCCTCGGTCCGATGTCGATCGTTCCTGGGGCGTCATCGCGGGTCAGCTCTGGGCCCGATCGCCGATCGAGCCGTCTCTTCTCGCTACCCGTGAGGCGGCCGTCCTGGCGGTACGTCGTGTCGTGGCCAGGCTAGGTCGTGTCGAGTCCCCGGAGCCCGACGCGGCGATCGTGACGGTCGACTCCACGACGGGGCGGATCAGACGGACGCTGAGCCGATCTCATCCCGCTTGCGGATGCGCAGCTCTTCCACGAAACGACTCGGGCGACGCTCCGCTCCCCCACGTCCCGACCCCTGGCCCTGATGACTCCACGACAGGTGGAGGCGCTGACGTGCGCGGGTGATGCCCACGTACAGCAGGCGGCGCTCCTCGTCGATGGCCTCGAAGGTCTTCGCGTAGCTGATAGGCAGGTACCCCTCGCTCAAGCCGACGATGTAGACGCTCGGCCACTCGAGTCCCTTGGCCGTATGCAGCGTAGCGAGCGGTACCGCCGACATCGTCGGCTCGTGCTGACCCGCCTGCCTGGCGAAAAGCTCGTCGACGAACTGGCGAAGGGTCGTCGAGGGTCCCGAAGCTTCGGCAAGGCCCATGAGTGCATTGAGAGATTCCCAGCGATCGCGCACGGCGCCGCGCTGCTCGGGAGGATCCTGTGACCAGCCGAGCGAGCGCAAGACGTCGCTCACCGATTTGAAGAGGGGCTCACCGACGATGCTGACGGCGGCACCCTTCAGCATCATGAGCGCCTGCTTGACCTCCCGGAGGTCGAAGAACCGTGTCGATCCGTGCAGGCGTGTGCTGATGCCGAGGTCATCGAGGGCGCGCTCGAAAAGTGCAGCCTGCACGTTGACTCGGAAGAGCACCGCAATGCTCTCGGGCGCCGCGCCCTGCCGGATCTCTTCGCCGATGCTCTCCGCAACTCCTCGGGCCTCGGCGGCGTCGCTCACGTAGTCCAGCACGCGCGGTGCGGATCCTGGGTTCGTATCAACGGGATGCAGCTCGAGCGCGCCGGCTCGACCGCGCATGAGTTCGTTGGCTGTTTCGACGATCGGTCTGGCCGAGCGATAATTCTGCTCGAGGCGAAGCACCGTCGCGTTGTCGTAGCGTGACCCGAACCCGAGGAGGAAGTCCGCCGAAGCGCCTGCGAACGAGTAGATCGTCTGGCTAGCATCGCCGACGACGCAGACGTCGTTCCGATCGCCGAGCCAGAGTCGCAGCAGATCTTCTTGCAGGGGCGAGACGTCCTGATATTCGTCGACCACAAAGAAGCGGTATTGCTCGCGCACCTGCTGGGCGACGCGCGGCTCCAGTTCGAGCATTCCCGCGGTCGCGAGCAGGACATCCTCGAAATCAAGCTGATGACGTGCATCCTTCACGTCTTCGTAGGCGTGGTGGAGGTCGAGAGCCTGTTCGAGAGTGACGTTCTGGGGCAGACTCCGGGTCGGCAAGAGCGCCGCGTACTCCTCGTAGGTGAGACGCGACACCTTTCGCCACTCGATCTCGCCCGACAGATCGCGAAGACTGGCGGTATCGAGCCGAAGGCGGAGCGTCTCGGCCGCGTGAGCGAGCAGCTTCGCCTTGCTGTCGAGCAGGCGAGGCATCGTGCCGCCCATCGTCTGCGGCCAGAAATACGACAGCTGCGACAGGGCGGCGGCGTGGAAGGTCCTGGCCGCGACACCCCCGGCTCCGAGAAGGCGCAGTCGGCCACGCAATTCGGCGGCCGAACGCGAGGTGAAGGTGAGGGCCATCACCCGGCTGGGCGAATACACACCGGTTGCGACCCCGTAGGCGATGCGATGGGTGATTGCACGCGTTTTGCCGGTGCCTGCGCCCGCAAGCAGACACACCGGGCCCAGGAGGGTCTCCGCGGCGAGTCGCTGCTGGTCGTCGAGGCCAGCGATGAGATCGATGGCCTCCATGTCAGTCGTCGATCTCGGAGCCGTACCAGTCTTCGATGATCGCGCGAGCGATCGACGACCTGCCGGGCAGGATGACTGTGTCGCCGGCATTCACCAGTTCGTCGCGGGTAAACCAGCGCAGATCGATGATCTCGGCCCCGTCGGGTTCGAGAGTGCCGGGATCGACCGGGTCGACTGTCGCCCGGAAGCCCAGCATCAACGACGCGGGGAACGGCCAGGGCTGGGATCCGAGATAGACCGGGTTCGTGACCCGAACCCCGGACTCCTCGAAGATCTCACGCTCAACCGCCTGCTCGAGCGACTCGCCCGGCTCGACGAAGCCGGCAAGAAGGGAGAATCGGTTCTTCTCCCAGAGGGCGTTCGAGCCAAGGAGGATGCGGTCGTCCGCGTCGGTGACGCCGACGATGATGGCCGGATCGGTGCGCGGGAAGACCTCATGGCCGTCTTCGGCATCGACGCGCACCCAGCCACCCTTGACAGCCTTGAGGGGTCGACCGGTGCGGGGGGCGAAGCGGTGCGAGGCGTGCCAGTTCGCGATACCGAGAGCCTCGACGGCGAGGCCGGCGTCGCGGTCGCTGAGCCCGGTCGCGAACATCCGGAGGTTGCCCCACTCCTCCTCTGAGGCCATCTGTTCGGCCTGCTCGTCCGTCAGAAGGGCGGCGACGAACGGGGTGCCCTGAGGGGCATCGTCCTCGTCACGGAGCGCCCTCCCGAGGTAGACGAGTTCGGCCAGGGGAGGCACCGCGGAGGGCGGCACGAGCGCCAGTCCGTTCTCACCCCGGAACAACGCGCGACCCTTCCAAATGGGCAGGATCCGTGTGCTCTCGTCAGCGAGAAGCTCCGGAAAAAGGTCGTCACGCTCTCGAGCGAGATAGTCGCGATCGACCTCGTGACGCGAGAGAGGGAGCTTCGCGGAGAAGGACGACGGCGAGTTTCTCTCGGAGGGACGTGCTGACATCCGGCCACCAATCGTCTTGGGTTACAGCGTGGCGCACGGCTCATCGCCGCACAGAGCGGCCTACCCTGAGGGCATGGCCAGATCCCACCTAACTCTAGCCGCGTTGGCGACGGCAGCCGTCGCCGACCTCGACGTCAGCGCTGCCTCCCCCCAGGGGTCGATCGGCAGCGGCGATTTCGACTCCGCTCGACTCTCCGGCAGCCGCGGAGAGCAGTGGGTCATCCGGGTTCCTCGCACCCAGCGTGCCGAAGCGCAGCAATCAGCCGATCTCGTCGCCATCCGTGCGCTGAGCACCGGTGTTCGCAGCCGACTGTCGTTCGACGTACCGTCGTACTGCGGTCAGGCGCCCATCGCCGAGACCCGCGCCATCGTCTACGACTATGTCGAGGGCACGGCGCTTGCCGCGTCCGAGGTCATGGCGGGGACGGGACTGCCCTCCTCGGTGGGGGCCGCAATTGCGGCCATTCACTCCCTACCGACGAGTTTCGTCACGGACGCAGGGCTTTCGAGCCACACCCCGTTCGAGGCGATGCGGACCTCCGCCAGTCTCCTCGACCGGGCTGCCGCAACGACACTGCTTCCCGCCGCTCTCCTGGAGCGGTGGGAGAACGCGATCCAGGACACCGTGCTCTGGCAGTTCCAGCCGACCGTCATCAACGGATCGCTCGAAGCGTCGTCCTTCCTCGTGGCTGAGGACCGCATCGCAGGTCTTCTCGGCTGGCACGAGCTCCAGATCGGCGACCCCGCCCGGGATCTCTCCTGGGTGCTTGGCGCCCCCACGGGCGACAGCGTCGACGCCGTGTTCGACGCCTATGCTGCCGCTCGAGGAACGAGCGATCGGCAGCTTCGGCACCGAGCCACGCTCTACCACGAGCTCGATCTCGCGAAGTGGCTTCTCCACGGCACGCAGACGAAGAACACCGAGGTCGTCGACGACGCGGTCGCCATGATGTCGCGCCTGGTCGATGCCGTGCAGGACAACGACGAGCGCCCGCTTGTCGTCGGAACGACGGAAGCGCTAGACATCAGCGGAGTCGAGACTCTGCTCGACGCGACCGAGCGCCGGCACGGCTAGGGGCCGAGCCCGGCCCTGCCACCGCTTCCGGTACCCCCTCCGCTCGGGAGGACAGGTGAGCCGCTCAAGAGGTGGTGTCCGGCGCTAACGCACGCTCCGGAGGAGTACGCGTCGCGATCTGTGCGCTCCGGAGGAGCCCTGCGCCAAAACTCCTCCGCCACGAACCGTCCCCCGGGGCGACCATCGACCGGTGTTAGCCGCCCTCGACCACGGCCCACAGCCGCTCGAGCTCGGCGCGGTCGCTGACCTCGATCGGCCGGAGCACGACGTCGTCCGCGACGAAGTAGAAGACGGCATCGATCAGCCCCGCATCGATGCCACGGTAAGCGGAGTACGCCTCCCGGTAGAGCGCGAGCTGAAGTTGTTTGAGGGCCAGATCGCCGTCGTCCTTCGGGGCCTTGCCCGTCTTCCAATCCACGACCTGGTACCGGCCGTCCCGTTCGAAGACCGCGTCGATCTTGCAGATGACGGTGCGTGTGCCCAACGGCAGGTGGATTTCGAGCTCGACGTCGACTGGATCCAGTACTGACCACTCGGATGTCTCGAACGTCGCCTGCAGCTCCAGGAGCCGTCGGGCGTCGTCGGCGTCGATCGGAGCGCCGACGCCGGCAGGTGGGCCACCGATCTCGTCGGTGCTGTCGAAATCGAGATCAAGCTCGAAAGTGTCCGAGTCAAGGGTTTCGCTCTGCCCGGTCGGCCTGAAGCGCTCTTCAACCCAGGCGTGGAAGAGGGTTCCGAGTCTTGTCGCGCGATACGGCTTCTCGGGAAGCGGGCGGCGGAGAGACGCGGCGACGGCACTCGAATCGTGTACATAGTCTTTGAAGCGCGAGGCGGGGATTCGCTGAGGCAGCGCGACCCGCGCCGACCGGTCTCGATTCTCCGCGTTTTCTCGAAGGAGGAGCTCGATGTCGTCGGCCCAACGACCGCTCTCGACGGGCGCGCGCAGCACCTGAGCGGCTGCCATCTCAACCGCAGGCCGCCGTGCCCCGAGGGGATCGAACGGCCACACGAGAACCCGACTGCTCTCGGCCAGCGGATTCTCTTCGTTCTCTGGAGCCTCCGGAAGCGATCGGGGGTCGACGATGCCCGCGGCAGCGAGCTCGAACAGGTACGGACTGGGCCGTCGCGGTTTGGTCTGGGTCGCCCAGAAGGATCCCGTGACGAGAAGGTGCTCCTGCGATCGGGTGATGGCGACGTAGGCCAGCCTGCGCTCTTCGGCGAGGTGTCGTGCTTTGAGCTCGGCTTCGAAGACCTTGAGCCCCTGATCGAACTCCTTCTGGTCGTCCGCACCGCGCCAGGGGAGAACAGGCAGCTCAGCCGCGTCCCCGCGGAATTCGAACGGCAACTGACCAAACGAGAGCCATCCCCTTCCCTCCCTGGAGGCCCCGGGCAGTTCACCCTCGACCAGTCGTGGCACCGCCACCAGGTGCCACTCCAGCCCCTTGGCCCCGTGAATGGTGAGCAATTGCACGACCCCGCGCTCGCTCTCGTCGGAGCGCGGACCCATGTCGTCACGACGCTCCGCCGCGGAAAGCCAAGACAGAAAGCCCGAGAGACTCGCGGTGTCGTCCGTAGCGACGTAGCCGGCGAGTTCATCGTCGAAAGCCTGCAGATAAGCGCCTCCTTGCAGGCTTCCCGAGACAGCCGCGACCTCGATGTCGAGCAGCATCTCCTGCTGCACGAGCGCTACGAGGTCGACAAGGTCGAGCCCGATGCGATTCCGGAGGAAGGCGAGATGCCGGGCCAGACTGCGGAGACGTGCGAGGCCGATCTCGCTGAATCCTTGGAGCTGGGAGTGGCTGTTCGGGGCTGTGCCAACGAAGTCGAGAGCATCGACGAGGGATCCGTGTTCTCCGGGCGACACGGATGCTCGGAAGCGGCCGGCAACCTCGTCGGAGAGCTTCTGCTGGGCGTGATCGTGCGTGAAGAGCCACGACGAGACGCCCCGCAGCACGGCGATGTCGTGCACACCGATCCGCCACCGGGCCCCCGCCATCAGCCTGATGAGTTCCGAGCCCGCGGCCGGATCGTGGAGCACGCGGAGGCAGCTGACCAGATCGACGATCTCAGGACGCTGAAGGAGTCCGCCGACGCCCAAGACGTGATAGGGCACACCCTGCTTCGCGAGCGCTTCCACGAAAACGGGCAGCGTCGCTTTCGATCGGAAAAGCAGCGCTGCCGTTCTCTTCTCACCGTCATCAGCCGGCACCCGGAGCCCCTGCGCGAACCAGTGCGCAACCGCGTCTGCCTCCTCAACCAGCGTCTCGGCATAGACGACATCAACAAGGCCCTCGGGCGCCGTCTCGCGCGGGCCAAGGCGCCCCACTGCGACCTCGGATGCACGGGAGAGCTCATCGACAACCGTGTTGGCCGCATCGAGGACGAGCCGCGGGTTTCGCCAACTCGTCGAGAGCGTGTACGCCGCACCGGCAGCGGCACCGAAGTCGACCGGGAACCTGCCGAGGTTGGCTGCACTCGCCCCACGAAAGCCGTAGATCGACTGATGAGGGTCGCCGACGGCCATCACCCCCGTTCCGGCGAAGAGTCGTGCGAGGAGCCGGGTCTGCACGACACTCGTGTCTTGGTACTCGTCGAGCAGGACGACCCGGAAGCGTTCTCGGTGTTCGTCGATGACCGAGGGCGACGTCTCGCAGACCTCGAGCGCGAGGGCTACCTGGTCGGAGAACTCGACGAATCCGCGACGCGCTTTCTCGGCCGCAAACCGTTCGGCAAGATCGAGAAGGGGCGGCAGTGCCGCGACGGAGGCGGTTGCCGTCGTGACGCTGAGATAGGAGGATCCCTTGGCTGACGGCAGCGAGGCGACCTCGAGGAAGCGCTCGGCCATTTCTCCGACCCGCAAGGCGTCGGCGACATTCTCGCCGAGCGCATGACTCAGATCGATGACGGACTCCGTGATGCCATCGATCGATTTCCCGAGCCCGGCGAGTCGATCGTCGCTACTCGCCACGACCAGCGATCGCGCCAGCTGCCAGGCCGACGCCTCGCTGAGCACCTGCGACTCGCTCTCGCGGCCGACGAGGAGTGCATTGTCGCGAAAGATCGAGTTGGCGAAGGCGTTGTAGGTCGACACGGTCGGCGCGTCGAATGGGTCGGTCGAGGCGTCAAGCAAACCGTGTTCGGCGAGCAGATCGATCCGTTTCTCGATCCGCTTCGACAGCTCGCCGGCTGCCTTCCGAGTGAACGTGAGACCGAGGACCTCTGGCACTCGGACGAAGCCGTTGGCCAGAAGCCAGACCACCCTGCCCGCCATCGTCTCGGTCTTGCCACTGCCCGCCCCCGCAACCACGAGAGCCGGTTCGAGGGGAGCCTCGATGACAGCTTGCTGCTCGGACGTCGGTCGCGGCTGCCCGAGCAATTCGGCGATCTCGAGAGACGAGTAGCGCGCGATTGCGGCGGCGTTCACTGGGTCACCTCGCCGACGACGTGGATCTTGCAGGAACCGCCGAACCGCCCCGAACAGTGATCGTCGACGTGCGCCAGGAAGACCCGGTCGGCCATGCCGACTGCGTCTTCGACAACTCGCTGCCGGAAGGCCTCGAGATCGTCTTCGCCGAACGCCTCCTGCCATCGCTCGGAGTAGGGCTTGCCGCGAGTGCCCTTCGAGACGAAGAGCAGCTTCGCACCGCCGCGAACCGAATCGGCGCCGGCTGCGTCGAGTTCTCCTGCGGCCAAAGCGACCTGATAGCTGGCGAGCTGGGGATTGGTGGCACCTTCGGCGATCGACGGGAGATTCTTGCCGGTTTTCAGGTCGACGATGACCACTCCCCCGTCGGCCTGCTTCTCGACGCGGTCGACCGTGCCACGGAGAACGGCCTGACCGATGGCCAGCTGAAACGACGACTCGGCTCCCAGGAGCTCCCCTCGTGACGCGACGAAGTCACGAAGGTACGCCGACAGACTGTCGGTCATCACCCGCGCTCGGCGCTTCTCCGCTTCGGATTGCCAGACCGATTCGAACTCGAGTTCACCCCAGCGCTCTTCGACTCGGCGCCACAGAGACTCCGGGTCGATGTCGACGGCATGCTCCATGACGTCGTGAACCACCGTGCCCAGCCCCATTGCCGAGCTCGGCGTAGAGCCACCGAAACGATCGATGAACCAGTGCAAAGGACACTCTTCGAACGCACCGATCTGGGACGGCGACACAGGGACGCGCGCCTCCGGATCGGCGAGGTCGACAAGGGCCTCCTCGGTCGACTGCGGCAGGAGGCCGTACCAGTCGTCGGGCGACGCCCCGGCCACCTTCTCGACGCTGAGCCGCGCCAACGCGCCGGCGGCATCGGAGGCACGCGCACTCGACGAGTCGGAGGTGGTGAGGACGTGCCGCAGGTGTCCGACCAGCCCTCGCAACGACAGCGGAGGCCGAACGTCGGCAGGCTCGACCGACCGGGGAAGCAGACGCAGGAACATCGACGGCGACTCGTCGTCGTTGGCGGTGCAGGAGAGGATCACCTGCCGAGTCGCGCGCGACGTCGCGAGAGCGAACATCCGCAGCTCGTCAGACAAGACCTCGGCGCGACGATCGACGGCTCCGGCTGCAGGCGCCTGAGTGCCGGCGGCCGCTTCGACGAGCGCGTCGGGTGAGAGAAGACCACCCCGGATCCGGAGGTTCGGCCAGACGCCGTCCTGCAGCCTCGCGACCGCCACGACGTCAACCTCGAGACCGATTGCTGCGGAGGGCGTGCACACCAGCACCGACTCGGCCTGCGCTTGCGGTGACAGGGTGTCCTCGGGGACGTCGGCGTCGAGCATCGCCTCGAGAAAGCGGAAGGACGCCGCTTCGGGACCGCGCTCGACGAATCGCTTGGCCGCGGTGAACAGTGCCACGACTCCGTCGAGGTGCCGGTCGGCTTCGCCTGCAAGGATGCCGTGGCCTCGAGACTGCGCACCCCACTCGTCGGCGAGCCCGCTGCGCTCCCAGAGCCCCCAGAGGATCTCCTCGATGCTGGCACCCGAGCGGGCATCGACTCGGGCGGCCTCGAGGCTGCGGGTGAAGCGACCCGCCCGAGAGGCGAAGCGGGAGTCGATCGTGTCGAAGCGACCTGCGCCAGACAGGGCCTCGACGAGCAGGTCGTCGGCCGACCGGTGCCCGTCGGCCGCGAGCTCGTCGGCTCGGAGGGCAAGCCGGAGACGCCGGAGGGAGAGGGAGTCGAAACCGGCCAAGGGGCCAAGGAGGAGCTCGCCGGCGAGCTCGGGCGTGACGTCGAACTTGCCCGTCGCGACGGACGCCGCGAGGAGGAGATGACGCGCGGCGTACTCATCGCGAACCGCGCGCCCCGCAACGGGGGTGCGGGTAGGTACCTCGGCCAGCTGAAGCGATCGGGCGAGAGACGGCACGAGCGCGCCGTTGCGCGCGACGACCAGCATTCGCGACCAGGGCACACGTTCGAAGAGGTGGTGCTCACGCAAGGCCCTGGCGATCGCGGCGATCTCGTGCGCCGGGCTGTCGGACTCGATGAGCCGAAGGGGCGCCACCCCTGCAACATCGTCGAGGTCGGAAGCGGCTGCGTGTTGGCGACCGGCTCCCGCCGTGCCGATGCGGTCGGTCACGCTCGACACGAACTCGCGGATGCCAGGCCCGTGCCGGTGCACCGCTGCGAGATGAAGCGTCGCGACGGCAGGCAGACCGAGGCGCGCAGCGAGCCGGCCGAGCACGTCGGGCGAACCGCCCCGAAACGCATTGGTTGCCAGATCGGGATCACCGAACGCCACGATCGCGACTCCGCGACGCGTGAGAGCACGAAGGAGGGCAAGGGTCGACTCGGTCGCCTCCTGAGCGTCGTCGACGACCACGACCCGCAGACCTTCGAGCAGCGGGGGCGTCTCGCCGCGGTCGAGCGCCGCAACCGCAAAGTCGACGAGTTCGGCGGAGTCGAGCGCATTGGCCTGCAACCCGTCGACGACCGCGTGGTACTCGCTCGCGAACTCGGCGGCGGCCACCCACTCGGGCCGCTCGGTCGAGACGCCAAGAGACCGCAGACCGTCGGTGTCGATGGCATGTTCGGTGGCGCGCATGAGGAGCTCACGCAGCTCGGTCCGGAAGCCGCGGAGACGACGAACCGCAGGATCCAGCGGCTCCGGCCACCGAGGGCCGGTGCCTTCGTCGACATGGCCGTCGAGCAGCTCGCGGATGATCGCATCCTGATCGCCTCCCGAAAGGAGTGACGGTGGCGGACTCGAAGCGACACGCGCGGCATGGCCCACGATGTCGAATGCCAGCGAGGCGACGGTGCGAGCCATCGGACCCGCCGTCGGCACGTCGAGGCGTGAGGAGAGAAGATCTCGAAGTCGCGTTGCCGTGCTCCGACTCGGCCCGAGTGCGAGAACCGCCTCTGGCCCCCACCCGTCGCGGTGCACTCGGTCGAGCACGAAAGCAACGAGGGTCGTTGTCTTGCCCGTGCCCGGCGCCCCGATCACTGCCGCCGATTCGGTCACGCCGAGGCCGAGGACAGCAGCCTGCGAAGCGTCGAGCACCACTTTCGGGGGCCCTGGCACGGCCTCGGGCGCGCCTCGACCCGGATCCGTCACGGGAAGGAATTCTGTGGTCGCCACGGGTCGAAACTAGCGGGTGCCGCCGACATTCGGGACGAGGGCGCGGTACCCGGCCCGCTGCGACCGGGCCGCGGATCCTGCGCCCTTATGCCGTCAGTGAACGCTCCGACACCGGAGGCGGTTCTCGGATATCGTCGTGCTCGTGGACATTCGCATCGGTATCACCAACAGCCCCCGTGAAATCTCGCTCGAGTCGGCCGAGAAGCCCGCCGACGTCGAGAAGGTCGTCGCTAGCGCCCTCGACGGAGGGAAGTCCTACTTCACTCTCACCGACGTCAAGGGCAAGGTCTTTCTCATTCCCACCGCCGGTGTCGCGTACATCGAGGTCGGCAGTGAAGAGC
Source organism: Frondihabitans sp. (assembly GCA_025464735.1). The sequence continues at coordinate 12,102 of JAODMX010000372.1, forward strand.
GCGGTCGCGTCGGCTTCGTGAGCTGACCGGGAGACCGGCATGGAACTCATGTTCGCCGCCCTCGGCGGGGCCCTCCTCGGGTTCATCTTCCACTTCGCCCTGCCCGGGCAGCAGACGCGGGGCGCTCTCTGGAGCGCCGGCTGGGGTACCTGCGCGGCAATCATCGTCTACGAGGCGCTGACCTGGGCCGGTCTCACCTCGGGCGGCGGCTGGATCTGGGTGATCACCCTCGTCGTGGCGGCGCTGACCGCCATCGGCATCAACCGGATCACGGCCGTTCGACGAGGCGCATACGACCGGGCGCTGCTCGACCGCCTGTTCAAAGGACAAACCGCATAGTCGCAGTGGTGTGGCGCCGGCGCGACGCGTCAGGCCGTGAGGCCGAGGGCATCCATCCGGCGCGTGTGCGCGGCGATCAGCTCGGTGAAGACCGGCTCGAGACGTTCGTCGTCGGCTGATTCGTGCGAGGCGGCGATCGCAGCGCGCGCGACCAGGAGAGTGTCGCCCACCAGCCGCCGCCCCCACAGCGCGAGCCGCGAGGCCAACTTCGGATCGACGCTGATCTGAAGCGAGAGCTCGGCGACGATCTGCGTCTCGTCCGAGGAGGCACCGCGCTCGAGCGCCGCGACGACACGCTCGCGGTAGTCGTCGGGCAGACCCGCCGCGAGGCGGGAGAAGACATCGTTGAGCAGCCCCGCTGCCACATAGCTCGCGAGGATCGCCTCGTACCAGTCACCGCTTCCCGTCCGCTTCTGGAAGTCGTCGATGACCACGATGTGCGGCTGCATGAGCTCGGGGGCGTCGCCGCCAGTCCGTTCGATCTCGGTCAGCAGGCTCTTGTGACGCTCAAGAGTCGACGTCGCGACGAGGCCTGTCAGCGCCTTGGCGCGTGTGCTGGGCGCAATGCTGGAGGCACGGCCCAACGATTCGAACAGCGCCAGCTGGAGATAGGCCGCCAGACCAAGGTAGACGTCGAGGTCAGGGGTGAAATCGCCCAGCTGAACGCGGCTGACCACGCGCGGTCGCTGCGACACCCGCGGCCGCGAGTTCTTCGGCGCGGCTCTTCTCGCTCGAAAGCCCCTCCAAGACACCACGGCACCACCTTAGAGGGTCGCACCTGGCACCCAGTCCACGTGAAAGTGGTGACCGGCTAAACTGAGGACTTCCCCTCTATGAGACAGGGCAACACTTGACATTCAGCGACCTTTCGATCGACCAGGACATGGTCGACGCTCTGGCGGCGAAGGGCATCATCGAACCTTTCCCCATCCAGACCCAGACCATTCCCCTCGCCCTCGCCGGCCAGGACATCATCGGCCAGGCCAAGACGGGCACCGGCAAGACCTTCGGCTTCGGCCTCCCGATCATCCAACGCATCGGCCTCCACCCCGCGCCCGGGGTCAAGGTGCTCGTGGTCGTCCCGACTCGCGAACTCTGCGTCCAGGTCTCCGAAGACCTCGAGACCGCCGTCGCCAACCGTCCCGACACGAAGATCGTCTCGATCTACGGTGGCAAGGCGTACGAAGGCCAGGTCGACCAGCTCAAGGCCGGGGCGCAGATCGTCGTCGGCACGCCGGGTCGTCTCCTCGACCTCGCCGGTCAGCGCCTCCTCGACATCAAGCAGGTCTCCGAGGTGGTCCTCGACGAAGCCGACAAGATGCTCGACCTCGGCTTCCTGGGCGACATCGAGAAAATCTTCGCGATGACCCCGGCCACGCGCCACACCATGCTCTTCTCGGCGACGATGCCCGGCCCGATCGTGGCCCTGGCCCGCCGGTTCATGTCGAAGCCGATCCACATCCGCGCGACCGACCCTGACGAAGGCTTGACGCAGGCCAACATCAAGCACGTCGTCTACCGCGCGCACAGCCTCGACAAAGACGAGGTCATCGCCCGGATCCTGCAGGCCGAAGGCCGTGGCAAGACCGTCATCTTCACGCGCACCAAGCGTGCGGCGGCCAAACTCGTCGAAGAGCTGAACGACCGCGGCTTCAATGCTGCCGCCGTCCACGGCGACCTCAACCAGGAGCAGCGCGAACGCGCCATGGCGGCGTTCAAGGCCGGCAAGAAAGACATCCTGATCGCGACCGACGTCGCGGCCCGCGGCATCGACGTCAACGACGTCACGCACGTGATCAATCACACGGTGCCGGACGACCCCGACACCTACCTGCACCGTGCCGGCCGCACCGGCCGCGCCGGCAAGACCGGCATCGCCGTGACCTTCGTCGACTGGGACGACCTGCACAAGTGGGCCCTGATCAACCGTGGGCTCGAGATGGCCCAGCCCGAACCGGTCGAAACCTACTCGTCGAGCCCCCACCTCTTCAGCGACCTCGGAATCCCGGAGGGCACGCGGGGGCGGCTCAGGGCTACGTCGCGCGAAACGCCTCCTCGCACGAGTTCGGCGCCTGCCGGCCGGTCCGGTTCGCGCAGCGGGCGTCCTGAATCCGCTCGTTCCGAGGGCCGGTCCGACTCGACTCGCTCCGGTTCGTCGCCCGTGAGCGCACCCCGCGGCCGCACTCGGGGCGACGGTTCGTCTACCCTGCCCGCCGCCGAAACGCAGACTCGCGCGGGATCGGCCGAAGGTGGCGCCTCGGCGCCCCGAAAGCGAAGCCGCAACCGTCGCCGCCGTCCGAGCGGCGAGGCGACGGCCCCGCAGGAGTAACTGCAGCCCTTCGTCCCCCAGCAGCGCGTGCCCTCACGGGTGCGCGCTGTTTTGTTGTGCGTGCAGCGCCCATCGACCTGCGGCGACAACGTGAAGGAGATTCTGCCGAGCGCGGGCGAGTTCTCGCGCCCTGATGCGGCTCGGGCGACAAATCTCCTTCGTTTTACGCGAACACGCGAGCGCGACGCGAGCGCGAGCGTGCAGCGAACGGGCAGATCAGCCCGTGACGGGCGCCGAACCCGTCGCCTGCTCGATGATGCGAGCGAGTTGGCCCGGGTCGGTGGAGTTCTCGGCGAGCCGATTCGGCTTGCCATCGCCGTGGTAGTCGCTCGACCCGGTGACGATGAGGTCGTACTCGTCGGCGATCTCGCGGAGTCGCACCTTGCCGGCATCGGTGTTCTCGCGGTGTCCGATCTCGAACCCGCCAAGCCCCGCCTCGATCAGCTCGAGAAGATGACTCCGCGGGATGCTCGGCTCCCGCCCGCGAGTTGCCGGGTGGGCGAGGATGGGCACTCCCCCAGCCGCCCGGATCAACTCGACACCGGTCAGAGGGTTGGGTGCCTCGTGCGGTTCGTAGTAGCCGCTTCGCCAGTGCAGGATCCCGGCGAACGCTGCGCTGCGGTCGCGGGCGTAGCCCCTGGCGACGAGAGCGTCGGCAATGTGCGGACGGCCGAGGGTCGCCCCGTCGGTCGCCTGCGCAAGGACGTCCTCCCATTCGAGGTCGTAGTCGCGGCTGATCCGCTGCACCATCCGCTCCGCCCGGTGGAGTCGGTCCCTACGCAGACGCTCGGTCTCGGCGACGAGCCCGGGTGACGCAGGATCGAAGAGATAGGCGAGCATGTGGACGCTGTTCGGACCGATACTCGTGGAGAGTTCCATGCCGGGGATGAACGTGAGGTCGGTCCCGCGGACCGCGGCGATCGCCTCTGTCCACCCCGCCGTGCTGTCGTGATCCGTGAGCGCGACCGTGCCAAGACCTCCGCGAACAGCCGACGCGATCACCTCGGCGGGTGTCTCGGTTCCGTCGGAGACACTGCTGTGGGTATGCAGGTCGATCGGCCTCGAGGTCATCTGCCCATCGTAGGTCCCGCCCCCGCACGAGTCGTTCAAGCGGTGTTCGCCGGGCATCCCCTAGGCTCGTGCCACCGTGCTACGAAGATTCGTCTCCTTCCTCCTGCTGCTCGCGATCGCTGCCGCCCTGTTCGTCCTCCTCTCGCCCCAGACCCTGGGCCTCCAGAGGCACGACTACATCGCTCAGGTGATCGCCTTCCGGGGCGTTCTCCTGGTGGCCGCGGTCGTCGTGGCGATCGTCTTCCTTTTCGCCGGCATCGTGATCCGGCCGCTGCGTCGATTCCTAGCCGCTGCGGCGGTCCTGCTGATCGTCTTCGCGGTCGTCACGGGAGGGGTCTTGTTCGAGCGGGGCCTCGGCGGGGCGACCTTTGCGACGAAGCAGTCGGGCGACCTCACGGTCCTGTCCTGGAATACCCGGGGCGGCGCGCCCGGCGCTCCTCGCATCGCCGCGCTCGCTCTTTCCGTCCACGCCGACGTCGTAAGCCTGCCCGAGACGCGCAACGCGGTCGCCGAGCAGGTCGCTGCGATCATGAAACGCTCCGGGTCGACGATGTCGGTCCTCACCCTCGCCTACGACCAGGTCTCATCAGCGCATTCGACCTCGCTCCTGATCAGCAGCAGGCTGGGTGGCTACAGCATGTCGACCGACGCGACGACGACAAGGATCCTGCCCACCGTGGTTGCCACACCTCGCGACGGTCGTGGCCCCGTCTTCATCGCCGCGCATGCGGTGGCACCTGAGCCGCACTACCTCGACGACTGGCGCACCGACCTCGACTATCTTGCGAGGCTGTGCTCGGGCGATGACGTGATCATGGCCGGCGATTTCAACTCGACGATCGACCATCAAGCGGGTCTCGGCGTTCGGAGTGCAACTCTTGGCGACTGCCATGACGCCGCCCTCGCCACCGGCAACGCGGCCGTGGGCACGTGGCCGACCAGCGTCCCGCCGCTCCTCGCGACACCGATCGATCACGTCATGACCACCTCCGACTGGAAAGTCAGCGGGATGCGCGTGATCACGACCGAAGACAAGGCCGGAAGCGACCACCGCCCCATCGTCGCGCAGCTGACACCGAAGACGTCCTAGAGGTTTTCCACAGGTCCGACCGGGTCCTGCGCGGGGTCAGCGCGAGGCGCGATAATGGTGGACATGGCTGACCAGAAGGCTCCCCGCGCTACCTCCAACCGATCCACGACCCCTGTGTCCGACACCTTCAAGGAGTACATCTCCTCTCAGTGGGCGGAGCATCCCGACCAGGTGACGAGCCCGCGCGAGCAGTCGCCGTTCGCCGCGGCGCGGCGGGCTGCACTCTCCGCACTTCACCCGGGCAAACGGCTCGTGATCCCGGCGGGTCTGGCGAAGATCCGATCGAATGACACCGACTACCCGTTCCGGGCGCACGCTGCCTTCTCGCATCTCACCGGCTGGGGAGCCGACACGGTTCCGGGCTCTGTCCTGGTCCTCGAGCCTGTGGGCGCCGATCACGAAGCCACGCTGTACTTTCGGGCCAGCGCGGGCCGCGACTCCGACGAGTTCTACGCCAATCCCGAGATCGGCGAGTTCTGGATCGGGCCTCGCCCCTCACTCAGCCAAGTCGGAGTCGACCTCGGCCTCACCACGCGCGACCTCGCCGACCTCGACGCCGTCGTTGCCACGTCCGACGCCGACACGCTCGTCGTTCGAGACGCCGACCCCGACCTCACGCGCCGCGTCGACGCGCTCGTCCCCGCGACACCCGACGAGACCGTCGACACCGTGGCGGATCGCGCCGCGAGCCTCGATGTCCTCGCCCGCGATCTCAGCGAGCTCCGTCTCGTCAAAGATGCTTTCGAGGTTGCGCAGATGCGTGGCGCCGTCGCGGCCACGAAGCGCGGCTTCGACGACATCATCGGCGACTTCGATGACGTCGTCGCGCACGCGCGTGGCGAGCGCCTCGTCGAGGGCACCTTCAACCGCCGCGCTCGTGCCGACGGCAACACCGTCGGCTACGACACCATCGCAGCCTCGGGTGACCACGCGTGCATCCTGCACTGGACTCGCAACGACGGCGAAGTGCGGGCCGGCGACCTGATCCTGATCGACGCCGGCATCGAGCTCGACAGTCTCTACACGGCTGACATCACGCGCACCCTGCCCGTCTCGGGTCAATTCACCGACGTCCAGCGGCTCGTCTACGACGCCGTCCTCGAGGCGGCGGATGCCGCTTTTGCGATCGTCAAGCCCGGCATCAGGTTCCGCGAGATCCACGCGACGGCAATGGCCGTGATCGCCGAGAAGACCGCCGAGTGGGGTTTCCTGCCGGTCTCGGCGGCCGAGTCGATCAAGCCAGAGCATCAGTTCCACCGTCGCTACATGGTTCACGGCACGAGCCACCACCTAGGCATCGACGTGCACGACTGCGCTGCCGCTCGCCGCGACCTCTATCTCGACGGCGTTCTCGAGCCCGGCATGGTGTTCACGATCGAGCCGGGCCTCTACTTCCAACCCGACGACCTCACGGTCCCCGAGGCGTTCCGCGGAATCGGCGTTCGCATCGAAGACGACATCCTCGTCACGGCCGACGGGGCAGAGAACCTCTCCATCGCGATCCCGCGGACCGCGTCCGACGTCGAAGCCTGGGTGGGCGGCCGAAGCTGACACGATCGGCACCGAGACGGTCGACATCGAGACCTTTGTCAGGACACGCGACACGATCGGTCACTAGCACAGGCTAAATTGGTCACGTGAGCGCCACGAGAGTCTTCGTCGCCCGATTGGCCGGGTGCTCCGTCTTCGACCCCGCGGGCGATCGAGTCGGCAAGGTACGCGACGTTCTCGTCGTCTATCGACACGACGACTCGCCCCGCGTGGTTGGGTTCGTAGTGGAAGTCCCAGGCAAACGCAGGGTTTTCGTCAGCATCGGTCGCGTGACCAGCATCGGATCCGGCCAGATCATCACGACCGGAACGATCGCGTTGCGTCGCTTCGAACAACGTGGCGGCGAGGTGCGGGTGATCGCCGAGATCCTGGGTCGGAAGGTCACGCTTCGCCACGACTCATCGAAGGCCACGATCGAAGACGTCGCGATCGACGAATCCACGTCGGGCGACTGGGAGGTCAGCCAGGTCTTCCTGCGCAAGCCGAAGACGGGTGCGTCCCCGTTCGGAAAAGGTCCGACGGTCTTCGCTGCGTGGGGCGACGTCGACGAAGAGAACTCGCCCGGTGAGAGCCAGAGCGCTGAGCATGTTATCGCCGCATACTCCGACCTGCTGCCGGCCGACCTCGCAAATGCTCTGCTCGACCTGTCCGAGGAGCGTCGCTACGAGGTCGCCGAAGAACTCTCCGACGACCGCTTGGCCGACGTTCTCGAAGAGATGCCCGAAGACGAGCAGGTGGCGATCCTCAACCGACTCGACGACGATCGCGCCGCCGACGTCCTCGACCAGATGCAGCCCGACGACGCCGCCGACCTCATCGCCCAGCTCACCGACGAGCGGAGTGCGGCTCTCCTCGACCTGATGGAGCCTGAAGAGGCCGAAGACGTTCGCATGCTTCTGAGCTACGACTCCGACACGGCCGGTGGCCTGATGACGACGGAACCCGTCATCGTCTCCGCCGACGCCACCGTCGCCGAGGGTCTCGCGATGATCCGCCGCCACGAGATCGCGCCCGCACTGGGTGCGGCTGTCTGCGTCGTCCTTCCTCCCTACGAACCTCCGACGGGCCGCTTCCTCGGAATGGTCCACTTCCAGCGGATGCTGCGCTACCCGCCCAACGAACGGCTGGGTACGCTGCTCGACCAGCAGCTCGAGCCCGTCCACGTCGGTGCCTCGGCTCTCGAGGTCACCCGCGTCATGGCCACGTACAACCTCGTGTCCGTGCCGGTTGTCGACGACAACCATCGACTGGTCGGGGTGGTGACCATCGACGACGTCCTCGACCACGTGCTGCCCGAAGACTGGCGCAGCCAGGATCCCGAGCAACCTCTCGGCCGCACCCGCGCCCGCAGAAGAACACCCATGACCAGTACCGGAAGGAGGACGACCAATGGCACGCGATAGCCGTAACGACGTCCGTCTCGACTCCCCCAAGGGCCTCCGGGTCCGCGTCCTCCCGGGCCGCAACCGCGCAAGTCGTGATCGCTTCGGCCGTGCGACGGAGGCGATCGCTCGAGGCATGGGCACTCCGTTTTTCCTCATCGCTTTGACGGCCTTCTGCGCGGTCTGGATGCTCTACAACATCTTCGCGAAGCCGTACCACCTCAACTTCGACGACCCCGCCATCGGTTTCACTGCTCTCACCCTGATCCTGTCGCTCCAGGCGTCTTACGCGGCTCCACTCATCCTGCTCGCACAGAACCGGCAGGACGACCGTGACCGCGTCCAGTTCGAACAGGATCGCCAGCGGGCAGAGCGCAATCTCTCCGACACGGAGTATCTGGCTCGCGAGGTCGTCGCCCTCCGCCTTGCCATCAAGGACATGGCGTCGAAAGACTTCATCCGCGACGAACTCCGGTCTCTCCTCGAAGAGCTCGACAGCCGCCCCGCCGGCGCGACCACGGGCGCCCTCGACGATTCGCTGGGAGCGGGGCGCGACGCGTGACCGACGTCGCCGACCGGATCCGGGAGGCGCTCGATCGGGTGATCGATCCGGAGATTCGCAAGCCGATCACCGAGCTCGACATGGTGGGCGGCGTCACGGTCGCGGCTGACGGGTCGGCGACCATCGCGATCAAACTGACGATCGTTGGCTGCCCCGCGGCCGACACCATCGAGCGCGACGTCCTGCAGGCGGCGACAGCGGTTGCCGGGGTCTCGTCGGTCGCCATCGAGGTCACCGTGATGACCCGTGAGGAGCGCGCTGCCCTCACGGAGAAACTCCGCGGTGGCCGGGCCGCCCGCGTGATGCCGTTTGGCCCGGACACCCTGACCCGGATCTACGCCGTGACAAGCGGCAAGGGCGGCGTCGGCAAGTCGACGGTGACCGCCAATCTGGCCGTTGCCCTCGCGGCCCGTGGCCTTCGCGTCGGCATCGTCGACGCCGACGTGTTCGGCTTCTCGATCCCCGGTCTCCTCGGCCTGGTCGACGCACGAGGAGCCGCGGTGAAGCCGACGCAGGTCGACGACATGATCCTGCCGCCCATCGCGCACGGCGTGAAAGTCATCTCCATTGGAATGTTCGTCGACGACACGTCGACCGCGGTCGCCTGGCGCGGGCCGATGCTCCACCGCACCATCCAGCAGTTCCTCACCGATGTCTACTTCGGCGACCTCGACGTTCTGCTGCTCGACCTCCCGCCCGGCACCGGGGACGTCGCGATCTCGGTCGGGCAGTTGCTCCCGCACGCCGAGGTGCTCGTCGTCACGACGCCACAGCCGGCCGCCGCGGACGTCGCCGAGCGTTCGGGACTCGTCGCCCGTCAGACCGGGCAGAGGGTGCTCGGGGTCATCGAGAACATGGCGGGCCTCGCTCAGCCGGATGGCTCAGTGCTCGATCTCTTCGGATCCGGGGGCGGCCGAGAAACAGCGCGACGCCTGTCTCTGGGCCAGGAGCAGCCGGTCGAGGTGCTCGCGAGCGTGCCTCTCAGCGTGGCCCTGCGGGAAGGTGGAGATGCGGGGGTGCCGGTCGTTGTCGGTGACCCGCAGGATCCGGCGGCTGTCGCCATCGACACTCTCGCCGGTCGCCTCGCCGTGCGTGAGCGTGTCCTCTCGGGACGCAAGCTCGGACTTTCGGTGAGTTAGGCAGTGCCGGCGACCCTCCGACCCGCCTCGGGCTCGACCGGGCTTCACTCGCGAGAGGAGCCGTGCGCTTCTTAGGGGCGCTACGTGGCCTCGTTATCGTAGGGTGGTGCCTCGCCCGCTACGAGCGGCACGATGGGGCTGCTCTGGCCGGACGAGGGTAGACCGGCGGCGACGGCGGCTTCTGCGGACGCCGGCGTGGAGATGGCCACCGGTGACTCCTCCAGGAGGGCATCGCGGATGATTCGCCTCGGGTCGTATTGACGCGGATCGAGTTTCTGCCAGTCGACGTCGGCGAACTCCTCGCCCATCTCGTCTTTCATCCGGTCGCGGGCGTTGTCGGCCATGGCACGAACGGTCTTGACGAGTTGAGCGAGCTTCTGGGCGTAGACGGGCAGGCGCGTCGGACCCAGCAGCATGACAGCGATGATCGCCACCACGAAAAGCTTGTCGAAGGATTGGAACACGACTCGAGACTAACTGCTGTGAGCCGAAAACGGGCCCTAGAGTTGACCGACGAGGAGTGACAGTGCCACACAAAGAGTCCAGTTGGAAGTTCGCCGAAGAACTGGTCACCGAAAGCGATGCGATCGGTCTCGCTCGCCAGCACTCCCTCGAGGCAGGTGTCGAGACGGTTTCGCCCGGTGTCGGAGCCCAGCTCGCGGTCGCAACCGCGCTCGTCGCTGCCCAGAACATCATCGAGATCGGAACGGGCCTCGGCGTCTCCGGCCTGTGGCTGATGCAGGGCTCCCCTGGTGCCACTCTGACCTCGATCGACAACGAGGTCGATCACCAGCAGGCCGCACGGGAGAGCTACGCCCTTGCGGGGATCCCGGCCAATCGTGTCCGTCTTATCGCGGGGCGCGCTCGCGACGTCCTCCCTCGCATGAACGAAAATTCCTACGACGTCGTCCTCGTCGACGCCGACCCCGAAGGCGTCATCGAGTACGTCGAACACGGTCTGCGCCTTGCCCGCCCAGGGGGTCTCGTGCTCGTGGTGCACGCCCTGTGGAACGGCCGCGTTGCCAATCCCGCCGCGCGGGAGCCTGTCACGACGGGGTTCCGCACGCTGCTGACCGAGGTCTCGACCTCGCCAGCTGTGATCAGTTCACTGTCGACGGCGGGCGACGGCCTCCTGCACCTGGTCAAGCGCTAGCCCGTCCGCGCCCGTGGTCGCGGCCGACGGCGAGAAAGACAACGCCCCGTCGCCGCGCTTGGGGTGCGCGGCGACGGGGCGAATTCAAGCCGTCAGGAGGCGGCAGAGACGACGCCCGCGAGGGCGTCGTGGAGCTCTTTGGCTTCGTCATCGTTGACCGAAACCACGAGCCGACCTCCACCTTCGAGCGGAACCCGCACGATGATGAGCCGACCCTCCTTAACAGCCTCCATTGGTCCGTCACCGGTTCTCGGCTTCATGGCTGCCATCAGATAGTCCCCTTTCGCGGAATGCTCATTCCTATTATCCGTGATTTTTTCTTCATCCCCTAAATGAGCGTCGTCGCGCCGATCACGGCGGAGTCCAGTCGTAGCCGTTGACCCACCAGCAGTAGTAGATCCAGACCCACTGCCCGACGACGCAGGCGCAGACGAGCACGATGCGGAAGACCCGCGAGCGGGGCACCGCGAGGGCTCCGAGCAGCGGAAAGATCGGCATGAGCACCCGGAACGTACTCGACTGCGGAAAGAAGACCGCCAGGAGGTAGACGACGTAGGAGATGACCCAGAAGCGCAGATCGACGGGCAAGCGCCGCACCCACGGAGAGACGAGATAGAGACCAAGAAGCACGATCGTCACGGCCAGGAAGAAGATGCCCGACCCGCCGGGGAACCACCAGTTCGCGCCCTGGATCCAGGAGGCGAACGGAAGCAGCTTGACGTAGCCAATGTAGTCGGCACGCCACGACAGCTCGGTGTCGGTGTAGGCGCCGAGGTTGCCGGTTGCCAAGGCTGCGACGGCCGGCCAGGCGAAGCCCAGCAGGCCCGAGGCCACGGCCGTGACCGCCACGGTGACACGAGATCGCAGCGGGAACGGGTCGGACCGCCGCGTGAACCACCGGTAGCCCCAGTGCAGGGCCAACGTCAGCGCGAAAGCGACGACCCCGGGGCGCGTGAAAGCCGCCACCGCAATGACCAGGAGCATCCACCAGTAGCGACGCTGGAGCAGCAACAGGAGACTCAGGGCGAGAAGGAGGAGGAAGAGCGATTCGGCGTAGGCCACCTGCATCAGGGGCGACAGCGGCGCGACGCAGAAGAGCACCACGGCGAAGAGCGCGGTGTTCTCCGAGAGGACACGCCGAAGGATGCGGTAGAAGACGAGAGCGGCACCGGCCGCCGCGACGACGGAGACGACGATTGCCACGGGGGCGAACTGTGCCCCGCTGAGCAGGCTCAGCACCTTCACGATCTCGGGGTAGACGGGCAAGAAGGCCCAGGCGTTCTGCCCCACGTGCCCGTCCGCGGTCAGCGGCAGGACGCTCGGATAACCGCTCTGTGCGACGATGTAATACCACTGGCCATCCCACATGCTGGCAAAGCTTGCATAGTCGGGACGCGCGACCGTCCAGGGGTTGTTGGCTTGAACGCGCGCGAACCCGAGGAGCAACGCCGTGCTGATGACCCGGGACAGCGCGAAGATGGCGATGACTCGGGCCCACCACGGGATAAGGCGATAGCGAAGTCGGAGCGTCTCAACGAAACGTCGCTCTCCTGCCCTGTGGCCCCGGGCGTGGGCAGGAGGGCTCCGTGTGATCAGGCCGTCAGCCACGCCCGCAAGCCTCGCTCGCACTCGGTGATCTGGTGCAGGGCGACCCGCTCGTCGTCGGCATGAGCCTTCTGCGGATCGCCAGGGCCATAGTTGACGGCGGGGATGCCGAGACCGGCGAAACGCGCGACGTCCGTCCAGCCGTACTTCGGCTTGGCTTCGCCACCGACCGCCGCGAGGAACTGCCGTGCGAGTGGCGCGTCCAGCCCCGGCCTTGCACCCTGCGCAAGATCGACGATGGTGACGTCGAAGTCACCGAAGAGCTCGGTGATGTGTGCGACGGCTTCGTCGGCACTCCGGCTCGGCGCGAATCGGTAGTTGATGTGAACCATGCACTCGTCAGGGATCACGTTGCCGGCCACCCCACCGGAAATACCGACGGCGTTGAGGCCCTCGCGATAGACGAGCCCATCGACCTCGACCTCGCGCGCCTCGTAGGCAGCGAGGCGATCGAGGATGGGCGCGGCCTTGTGAATCGCGTTTTCGCCGATCCAGGAACGGGCACTGTGCGAGCGCAGACCGAAGGTGCGGATCTCGGCGCGCAGGTTGCCGTTGCAGCCACCTTCAACGCTGGAGTTGCTCGGCTCCATGAGAATGGCGAAGTCGGCAGCGAGCACCTCCGGGTGCTCCCGCGAAAGACGACCGAGGCCGTTGAGGGCGTCGGAGACTTCTTCATGGTCGTACCAGACCCACGTGACATCGACGTTGGGCTCTGTGAGCTCGACGGCGAGCTTCAGCGCCACGGCACAGCCGGCCTTCATGTCGACGGTGCCCCGGCCCCAGAGGTACTCGACACCGTCGATGGTCTCGTTCTGAGTCGGCACGTTGTCGTTGATAGGGACGGTGTCGATGTGCCCCGCGATGACCACGCGCTTCTCACGGCCGAGATGGGTGCTGGCGACGATCGCGTCTCCGTCGCGGAAGAGATCGAGGTGGTCGAGACCTTCGAGGGTCTGCCAGATGTCGTCGGCGATCCGCTTCTCGTCACCCGAGACGGAGGGGATGTCGCAGAGCTGCCGTGTGAGGTCGATCGAGGAGACGGTGAGGTCGAGAACTGGCATGAAAGCAGCCTAGCCGGGGCTTGCTGAGGGGGTCGGGAGTTGTCCACAGGCGTTGTCTGTCCCGATACGCTCGATGCATGAGTCTCGACGCAACCGCACCGACATCCGCCTGGGGCTACGGCCTGGCGACCGTTTCCCACGACGGCACCATTCTCGACACGTGGTTCCGCGAACCGGTACTCGGCGATTTTCCTGGCGACCGGGATCCTGCGTTCACCCCGTCGGACGTCGAAGAACTGGCAGGCTCGGACGAGCGCCGCGCCGTGACCCTTGAACCAGTGACGGTCCGCATCGACCTCACGCGACCGCCCGAGTCGACTCCCGACGCCTATCTTCGGCTCCACCTGCTCAGCCACTTGCTCGTCGAGCCGAACACCATCAACCTCGACGGCATCTTCCCGTTCTTGCCGATCGTCGTGTGGACGAACGCCGGCCCCGTGCATCCCGACGATTTCGCGCGACTTCGCCAGCCGCTCCAGCGGGCCGGAATCATCGTCACAGGCATCGACAAGTTCCCGCGACTGCTCGACTACGTCGTGCCCGACCGGGTGAGAATCGCCGACGCCGCGCGAGTTCGTCTCGGCGCTCACCTCGCGCCGGGCACCACCGTCATGCACGAGGGGTTCGTCAACTTCAACGCGGGCACCCTCGGGTCGTCCATGATCGAGGGCCGGGTGTCGCAGGGGGTCGTCGTGGGCAACGGCTCCGATGTCGGCGGTGGCGCCTCGATCATGGGCACTCTCTCCGGAGGCGGCACCCAGAAGGTCCGGATCGGCGAGCGTGCTCTCCTCGGCGCGAACTCCGGCATCGGCATCTCCATCGGCGACGACACGGTGGTGGAGGCCGGCCTCTACGTGACCGCAGGCACCAAGGTCGTGGTGGTCGGCTCGGCGCCCACGTCGGACGGTCGCCCGCAGACCGTGAAGGCGATCGAACTCTCAGGCAAGCCGGGGCTGCTCTTCCGGCGCAACTCGCTGACGGGTGCCGTCGAGGTACTGACGCGCAAGGGCGTCGGCGCGGCACTCAACGAGGAGCTCCACGCCTGAGCCGTCCGCCGCGTGCGGTCCCGGGCCGCAGCGCGCGGCGCAGCCCGAAGAAGTACCTTTTCGCGCACGAAGGACGAACTAGAACGTACTTCGAGCACGAATTCGTGCTTCGAGCACGCACACCGCGAATCGCGGCGACAGCGCCGCACGCTAAAGCGCAGCAGGCCAGTCGCGCGCGGTCTCGCCGATGTACAGCTGCTGCGGGCGCCCGATCTTCGTCGCGGGGTCGAGGTGCATCTCCCGCCAGTGCGCGATCCACCCGGGCAGACGCCCGATCGCGAAGAGCACCGTGAACATGCGCGGCGGGAAGCCCATCGCCTTGTAGATGATGCCCGTGTAGAAGTCGACGTTCGGGTAGAGGCGTCGTGAGATGAAGTACTCGTCGGACAGCGCGACCTGTTCGAGCTCGAGAGCGATGTCGAGCAGCTCGTCTTTGACGCCGAGGGCGGC
>JAODMX010000404.1 GCA_025464735.1 Frondihabitans sp.
CGAAGTCGTGCTGGAGCGTCTCGACGCTCACAACGGACGAAGACGCCTGCTCGTGGATTGTGCCGGTCTGCTGCTTGAGGAGCTCGCTCTTGCGGCCGATCATCGTGTTGGTCGCGTCGTTGAGCGAGGAGATCTGGTCGAGCACCAGGCGTTGATCGGCAAGGGCTTGGGCGACCATGACAGCGGTCCGGAGCGCCGAGACCGTGGTGGTCTGTGCCCGCTCGACCCCCTTGATCAGCTCGACGTTGTTCTTGCGGATCATGTCGAGCGCCAGGTAGCCCTGCACCGACACGGCGATCTGCGTTGCCAAGTCTTGTCGGCGCTGCCGGATCGGGAAGAGGGCGTCGGCGATGAGGGTATCGGCGGCGTGTGCGTCGGTGGGCCTGAGCTCGTTGGCCTTGGCCTCCGTCGCCCGGTCGAGCGCACCGGCCAGCGTCGCGTACTCGGCCAGACGCCCCATGGTCGCCCAGAGGTTCGCCTTCTCCTGCTCGATCGACGCGTTGTCTTTCAGGAGCTCGTCCTGCCCCGAGACAAGCGCGTTGATGATGCCGTCGAGCTGCTTCTGCGACGACTGGTAGCGCTGGAAGTAGTGCGACAGCTTCTTGTTACCGGGCAGCCTGCTCAGCAGCTTTCGCGGCCCGGAGAGGTCGGCCTTCGCCGGGTCGAGGTCGGTGATCGTTGCACGAAGGTCGGTGAGCGTCTTCGCCACCTTCGCCTGCGGGTCGCCCGCGTTGCCGCGGCCCTTCGCGGCGGCCAGTGACGACGACGGCTTCTCGAGCATGCGGTTCGACACCTGTGCCGACGACCTGATCTCGGACTCGCCCATCTTCACGATGTCATCGACGCGCTTGGTGAACTCGGGGCTCCCGGGCTGCTCGGCGGCCAGGTCGGTCACGAAGGATGCTGCTTTGGCAGCGAGCTCGGCCCGCTTGGCATCGCTCAGGCCGACCATCCCGATGGCCTGTTCGTCGTTGATCTCGGGGACAGCGGCGGGCGGCGACAGCACCATGTCGGTCTGGGGAGCGGCGGGCTCCTCCGGCGGCGTGAGCGGCTGGCTCAGATCGAGATCGGACATCGAACCTCCTTGTGCGCCCGGACGGGCAAACGCGTCGCCTCGACGGCGTCACCATCCAGCCTAGGACCGGCGGCTGATCGGTGGCCGTAACCACTCCATGACATTCCTCCGTGCCCCGTTGTAGTTTGGCCGACATGGTTGTCGAAGCGTCGCTCCTCGACTGGCTGCTCGACTCGGATCCGGCCCTCCGCTGGCGGGTCGAACGCGACCTCGTCGGCGCTCCCTCACCCGTGTGGGAAGCCACTCGGGCCCGAGTCGCGACCGAAGGGTTCGGTGCACGTCTCCTTGCCCTTCAGGATCCTGATGGCCAATGGGCGGGCGGAGCATTCTTTCCTCGAGACTTCGATTTCCACGGCCCCGAGGCAGCCGAGGGGGCGGGACAGCCCTGGACCGCCACGACTTGGAGCCTGAACAGTCTGCGGGAGTGGGGGCTCGACGCCGGGGCGCTTGCCGGCACGGCCGAACTTCTGGCCGAGAACAGCCGATGGGAGTACGAAGATCTCCCGTACTGGAAGGATGAGGTGGACTGCTGCATCAACGGGTACACCCTTGCCAACGGTGCGTGGCTCGGAGCCGACGTCGCCGGTCTCGCCATCTGGTTCGCCGAGCACCGGCTGCCCGACGGCGGCTGGAACTGCGAGTGGGTCGAAGGCTCGACCCGCTCGTCGTTCCACTCGACTTTGAACTCACTGAAGGGATTGCTGTCGTACGAGCGAGCGATCGGGGGCAACGAAGCGCTGCGGGCGGCGCGGCGAGCTGGCGAGGAGTACCTGCTCGAACGAAACCTCCTGCGCAGCCGATCGACGGGCGAGATCGTGGGGTCGTGGGCCACGACATTCGCCTATCCGTTCCGCTGGCAGTACAGCGCACTCAACGCGGTCGACTACTTTCGCGAGGCGGCCCTTCTGGACGGTGAGGATCCGGATCCGCGCCTGGCCGAAGCGGTCGCGGTGATACGCGAGGCTCGCTGCATCGACGGCACCTGGCTGCAGGAGCGCCGCCACCCCGGGAGGGTCTGGTTCGACGTGGACGTGCCGCCTGGCGAACCCTCCCCGTGGCTCACGTTTTTCGCGACCAGGGCTCTGAACTGGTGGGAGGCGTCGGGGCGGCAGAGCATTTCGGAGTAAATTTGCGGGCTCGGGCGTTCGTTCCAGCGTGGCCTTTTGCGCTGGCCGCCCGAGCGAGATGAGACTGCATGACCACCACGGCTGACGGAGTCGGTTTCCGTTCGGAACGGGGACCAATCCTCATCGCCCTGATGCTGACGACCGGGCTCGTCGCCATCGACTCCACCATCGTCGCGACGGCGGTCCCGTCGATCGTCCACGACATCGGCGGATTCTCGTCATTCCCCTGGGTGTTCTCGATCTACCTCCTCGCGCAGGCCGTCTCGGTGCCCGTGTACTCGAAGCTGTCTGACGTGGTCGGGCGCAAGCCGATCATCCTGATCGGAATCGGCCTGTTCCTCCTCGGCTCGGTCCTCTGCGGCTTCGCCTGGAGCATGCCGGCGCTGATCCTCTTTCGCGTCGTGCAGGGGCTCGGCGCCGGAGCGGTCCAGCCGATGGCGATGACGATCGCCGGAGACATCTACACGCTCAAGGAGCGCGCCAAAGCGCAGGGCTACCTCGCCAGCGTCTGGGCGGTCTCGTCGGTCGTCGGGCCGACCCTGGGTGGCGTGTTCTCGTCGCTGGGTATCTGGCGCGGCATCTTCTTTGTGAACGTGCCCTTGTGCGTCCTCGCCGACTGCATGCTTCTCCGCGCCTTCCACGAGAACATCGAGCGGAAGGAGCACAGGGTGGACTACCTCGGGGCCGGTCTCCTGACCGCGTCCCTGACGCTGCTGATCCTGGCCGTCCTCGAAGGGGGTCAGGCCTGGGCGTGGGATTCCGCGCCGAGCATCGCCGCCTTCGCCGTCGGCGCTCTGCTTCTGGCCGTGTTCCTCCGCGTGGAGCGGCGCGCGGCCGAGCCAGTGCTGCCGACCTGGGTGTTCTCGCGTCGGCTCCTCTTGACCACCGCCCTGATCGCCTTCGGCGTCGGCGCGATGATCCTCGGGCTGACCACCTACGTCCCCACCTACCTCGAGGGAGCCGTCGGAGCCTCGCCGATCTTCGCTGGGCTGGCACTCGCGGCGCTCACGATCGGCTGGCCGATCAGCGCGTCGCAGTCGGGGAAGCTCTACCTGCGGATCGGCTTCCGGTCGACGATCCTCATCGGGGTCGGACTAGCGATCATCGGCTCGCTGCTGATGGTGCTCGTGTCGCACTCACCGAATGTGCTGCTTGTCGCGGCATCGAGCTTCGTCATCGGCCTGGGCCTCGGTCTCGTGGCGACACCGAGTCTCATCGCCGCTCAGTCGAGCGTCGAGTGGGACGAGCGCGGAGTCGTCACGGGCACGAACCTGTTCGCACGATCGATCGGGAGTGCGCTCGGCGTCGCTGTCTTCGGCGCCGTCGCGAACGGGATCTACGCGGGTACGCGGGGCGGCGACCAGATCCCGTCCGTGATCGTCGCCGCCTCCAGCGCTGTGTTCGTCGCGGTGCTGATCGTCGCCGTCCTCATCGTCGTCGCCGTCCTGGCCATGTCTCGGTCTCGGGCGACGGTGGGCGGTCCCGTGACGGCGCCCGTGGCGGTCCAACCCGTCGACTGACTGCCAGGAGACGATCTCTCGCGGGACGATCGACAGTCGTTTCGTGACATTGGGCGGCTTGCGCATGCCGCGCGAATGTGGATAGCGTGAAATGCATCGTCAGCTTCCGCTTCTTCGCGGCGGCGCGGGACAACTCAAAGGGGAGTTCGAACATGACAGCACGATCGTTCCATCGAGAATCAGCAGCATTCAGTGCTTCGGGGAAAGCATTTCGTTCTCCTCATCGGAGGCTCCTAGCCGGAGCGGCAGTGGTAGCCGCAACCAGTCTCGGACTGATGGGGTGCACGACGGCTAATCCCGGAACGGGTAATGCGTCGTCGTCTGGTGGCACGCAGGCGGTCACGATCTATGGCCCTGACACGGGCACCGAGGCGACCGAGCTCGAGGCGTCCTGGGCTTCGTGGGCGGCGACGAACAAGATCAAGATCACCTACACGGGGGATCAGAACTTCACCGCGAACATCGCGACAAAGATTCAGGGCAGTGACCTGCCCAACATTGCGATGTTCCCGCAGCCGGGCTTGCTCTCTGCTGCGGTCGCGAGCGGCAAGGTCGTCAAGGTCGATTCGGCCACGGAGGCCAGCGTCAAGCAGAACTTCTCGACAGACTGGCAGTCCTACGTGACGGTCAAGGGCGCCATGTACGGCACTCCGCTGGACGCGAGCGTCAAGGGTTATGTGTGGTACTCCCCCGCTGACTTCACGAAGTGGGGGGTCACGGTCCCGACCACCTATGCCCAGTTGCTCGCTGACACGAACACGATCCAGCAGAAGACGGGGAAGCCGGCCTGGTGTGCGGGCTTCAACTCGGGCACCTCGTCAGGGTGGCCCGGCGCTGACCAACTCGCCGAAGTGGTCCTGAGCTCGGCGGGCCCGACCGTCTACGACAGCTGGGTGGCGGGCAAGACGAAGTTCACGGATCCGAAGATCGACGCTGCGTTTACGGAGCTCGGCAAGATCCTGAAGGATCCGACATCGGTCAACGCCGGTTTCGGAAACGTCGCGTCGATCAACTCGACCGCATTCGGCGACGTCGCGGCGAAGGTCGCCAACGGCCAGTGCGCGATGACCAACCAGGCCACGTTCCTCGAAGCCAGCTTCGAGACGACGAAGACTGCCGGCGGCTCCGTTCCCAAGGTTGGCCCCACAGGCGATGTGTGGGCGTTCCCGCTCCCGTCGGTCAGCTCCTCCTCCAAGGCGGTCGTCGGTGGTGGCGACTTCGCGGCGGCATTCGACTCCAACTCGGCGACGCAGAAGGTGATGCAGTACCTTTCCAGCTCGGACTGGGCCAACAGCCTGATCACCGTGAAGGGTGCTTCCTTCATCAGCGCCAACAAGGGTGTCGATGCCACCAAGGAAACCGATCCGCTGCTGAAGTCGGCGATCACGACCCTGCAGGATCCGAGCACGACCTTCCGCTTCGGTGCCGATGATGCGATGCCGAGCGTCGTCGAGAACGCGTTCTGGAAGGGCATGGTCGACTGGATCAACGGTTCCTCGCAGGCGTCCGTCGAAAAAGAAATCCAGGCTGCCTGGCCTTCGAGCTAGGAAAGGGGAGCCCCCGTGTCCGCCTTCTTCACGTGGTTGGCGAGTCTGCCGCCACTTGCCCAAATCCCCGTCGTCGTCGCCGTGTTCGGCGTCGCCTTCGGTCTGATCCTCTTCTTCGTCGAGATAGCGCCGCGATCCGGACGGCAGTACACGCTCATCCGGCTCGTGGTCGCTGTCGTGGTTCCTGCCGCGATCGTGCTCGTGCTCGGCGTCTACAACTCAGCCGTCTGGCTCGTCGCTCTAGCGGCGGTCCTCGGTGGAGTCCTGTTCCTTCTCGACTTCAGGTCGCGGCAAGGGAAGGGGTACGCGCTCCAGCTCGTCGCCTTCATGGCGCCCGCACTCATCCTTCTGGCGATAGGGCTCTTCTATCCCGTTGTTCGGACGATCATTTCGGCGTTCTTCAGCAATGACGGTTCGGCGTTCGTTGGGCTGAGTAATTTCCGGGAGATCTTCGCCGGTGGCAGCCAAGGACTGATCGCCGTCATCAACCAGTTGGTCTGGGTGATCGTCGCACCCGTCATCGCCACCGCTATTGGGCTCGCCTACGCGGTCTTCATCGACAAGAGCCGGGGAGAAAAGGTCCTCAAGGTCTTCGTGTTCATGCCGGTCGCGATCTCGTTCGTCGGAGCGTCGATCATCTTCAAGTTCTTCTACGACTACCAGCAGGGCGCGCAGATCGGCCTGCTGAACCAGATCGTGGTTTGGCTCGGAGGCCAACCGGTGAACTGGCTCCAGGTATCGCCACTGAACGAGGTGTTCCTGATCATCATCCTGATCTGGACGCAGACGGGATTCGCGATGGTGCTCCTGTCGGCCGCCATCAAGGGAATCCCTGACGAGCAGCAGGAAGCCGCGGAACTCGACGGTGCGAATGCATGGCAGCGATTCAGGAACATCACCGTGCCCGGGATCCGTCCGACGATCATCGTGACCTGGATCACGATCTCGATCGTGTCCCTGAAGGTCTACGACATCATCGCCGCGACCACTCAGGGCGAGAACAACACGTCCGTTCTGAGCTACCAAATGGTCAGGTTGTTCCAGAACCTGCCGCCCCAGACGGGCACATCGTCAGCCGAGGCTCTGCTGCTGTTCATCCTCATCCTCCCCTTCCTCATCTTCAACGCGAACAACATCAGAAAGCAGAGGTTGGGCCTGTGATCGCCACGGATATCGACCCTCGGTCCGCCCGGAAGGCCGCCCGGTCGTTGCGGAAGAGCGAAGCGAACGCCTTCGCGAACTCGAAAAAGCGGCTGACGAGCCCGGCCGCGACCATCGCCGCGATCGTCATCGCCGTGATCTGGACGATCCCGACCTTCGGGCTCTTCGTCACCTCGTTCCGGCCACCCGCGGACATCAACACGTCCGGTTGGTGGACCATCTTCACCCACCCCGCCCTCACCGGCTCGAACTACACGCAGACACTCAACTTCAACGACACAATCACTGTCGGCCAGTCGTTCATCAACTCGCTCGTGATCACGATCCCGGCGACGATCTTCCCGATCGCCATCGCGGCCCTCGCGGCCTACGCGTTCGCTTGGATGAACTTCCGCGGCAAGGACGCCCTGTTCATCGGCGTCTTCTCGCTGCAGGTGGTACCGATCCAGGTGGCACTCGTGCCGATGCTCGCACTGTTCTCCAGCGGTGTCACGATCGGCAACTGGGCGGTGTTCCCCGGCCTGAACCTCAACGGCGTGGCCGGGAGCTACGCCCGCATCTGGATCGCCGACACCATGTTCGCGCTGCCGCTTGCCATCTTCCTGCTACACAACTTCATCGCGGCGCTCCCCGCCGACATCATGGAAGCCGCGAGGGTCGACGGCGCAGGACACGGACAAATCTTCCTCAGGATCGTGCTCCCGCTCGCAATGCCAGCGATCGCATCATTCGCGATCCTCCAGTTCCTCTGGGTGTGTAACGACCTCCTCGTCGCCACGATCTTCACCTCGGGCGGCAACTTCCCGATCACGAAGCTCCTCACCGACCT
>JAODMX010000416.1 GCA_025464735.1 Frondihabitans sp.
CTCCTGAGCCCGCGAGCCGACGTGCTCGACCCCGAGTACGAGAAGACTCGGCACTCGATCGCGACCCTCAGGGCTGAGATCCGACGAGCCAGGCGAGCAACCGTCCCGCGCTCGGCGTCCCTCGCGACCCTCGACCAGATGACCTTGGCCTGCAACACGTTCCTCGACCGGTCCGAAGACGACCCCGCGACCTACCAGCTCAGCCTCATGCAGTTGCAGGCCCGGCTCAACAACGACGTGCGGGCCCTGGCCGATCCGGCGCGGGGAATCTCCGACCTCGAACCGGGCAACGCCGCGCTCGAGCCGACGGAGCCCGGCAGGTCCATGCCGATGGAGATCGGCAATCCTCCGCTGTAGCGTCGTTAGGCTGGTGTGATGGCCGATCACGCAGTCGAAAGCGTCCCCGACACTACCCTCCCCGAGGCACCGCGAGCACCGAAGAAGCCCGTCACGCGCAGCCATCACGGTCGCGACTTCGTCGACGACTACGAGTGGCTTCGTGAGAAGGAGAACCCCGAGGTCATCACCCACCTCGAGGCGGAGAACGCCTATACCGAGCTCCAGAATCGCCACCTTGAGGGTCTCCGCGAGACGGTGTTCGAAGAGATCAAGGGGCGCGTGCAAGAGACCGATCTCGGCGTCCCCACTCGTGAGGGCGGCTATTGGTATTACTCACGGACCACGGAGGGCAAGCAGTACGGTATCCACTGCCGCCTTCCGATCAGCGGCCCAGACGACTGGACTCCTCCGACCATCGACGCCGGCGTTGCAGCCGAGGGCGAAGAGATCGTCTTCGACGGCAACGTCGAGGCCGACGGCCACGACTTCTTCTCGCTCGGCAGCTTCGACGTCTCGAGTGACGGTACCCGTCTGGCCTACGGCGTCGACTTCGAGGGCGACGAGCGCTACACCCTCCGTGTGCGCGACCTCACGACGGGTGTGAACCTCCCCGACGAGATCGCCGGCACGGCCCCCGGAGCAACCTTCGACGCCTCCGGTCGATTCCTGTTCTACCCGACCGTCGACGAGTCCTGGCGGCCCGACACCATCTGGCGCCACGAGGTCGGTACCACGCGCGACGACGTCACGATCTTCCACGAGGACGACGACCGGTACTGGATCGGCATCGGACTCACGCGAAGCCGCCAGTACCTTGTCATCGATATCGGATCGAAGATCACGAGCGAGACCTGGCTCCTCGACTCGTCCGACCCGACGGGCGACTTCCGGGTGGTGTGGCCGCGTCGCGAGGGCGTGGAGTACGAGGTCGAGCACGCGATCGTACAGGGGAGCGATCGCCTGCTCGTCCTCCACAACGACGGGGCGATCGACTTCGAACTGGTCGACGTGCCTGCCGACGACCCCGAGTCGACGACCGATCGCCGCGTCGTCATCGCCCACCAGACGGGCCACCGACTCGAATCGGTGGAGGCATTCGAGAAAGTGCTCCTCGTCGACTTCCGACGCGATGGCCTCTCGACTATCGGTACGATCGCGCTCGGTGACGACGGGTTCGGCGCCCTCGAAGAGCTCGCGTTCGACGAACCGCTCTACGCCGTCGGCTGGAGCAGCAACCCGGAGTTCACCCAGCCCTACTTCCGGTTCGTCTACACCTCGTTCGTCACACCGACCACCGTGTTCGAAACCGACGATAACTCATGGCACCAGATCAAGCGTCAGGTCGTGCTCGGTGGTTACGAGCCCTCCGACTACGAGCAGAGTCGCGAGTGGGCGACCGCCGCCGACGGCACGGAGGTGCCCATCTCGCTCGTCTGGCGTCCCGACCGGGTCGCCGACGGCCCCACCGCCGTGCACCTGTACGGGTACGGCTCGTACGAGCACAGCATCGACCCGTCCTTCAGCGTCGCGCGGCTGTCGCTGCTCGACCGCGGAGTGGTCTTCGCTGTCGCCCACGTGCGCGGTGGCGGCGAAATGGGTCGGAGCTGGTACGAAAACGGCAAGACCCTGACGAAGCGCAACACCTTCACCGATTTCGTCGCGGTGGCCGACCACCTGATCCGGGAGGGCCGGACGACACCCGCCCAGCTCGTCGCCGAGGGCGGGAGCGCCGGAGGTCTCCTGATGGGCGCCGTGGCGAACCTCGCACCCGACCGGTTCGCCGGCATCTTGGCCGCCGTGCCGTTCGTCGACGCCCTCACGTCGATCCTCGACCCGGACCTTCCGCTCACCGTCATCGAGTGGGACGAATGGGGAGATCCGCTCCACGACCCCGAGATCTACGACTACATGAAGTCGTACACGCCGTACGAAAACGTTCCTGACGATTCCAGCGGCTACCCTCGGATCCTGGCGGTCACCTCCCTGAACGACACCCGCGTTCTCTACGTGGAGCCCGCCAAATGGGTGGCCCGGTTGCGCGCGACCGGCGCCCCGGTGGCCCTCAAGATCGAGATGAGCGCCGGGCATGGTGGCGTCAGCGGTCGCTACGAATCCTGGCGTGAGCGCGCCTTCGAGATCGCGTGGCTCCTCGAGGTGCTCGGGCTCGCCGACGCCGCCTCGGCGACGGCCACGAACCCCGCCTCGGCCTCGGCCTGACGGCATGGGCGACCACGTCGCGCTCCTGCGCGGGATCAACGTCGGCCAGGCAAAGCGCGTGCCCATGGCCGATCTCCGGCGCATCGCATTGTCGCTCGGGTTCTCGGATCCGGCGACCATCGTGAACAGCGGCAATCTCGTGTTTGGCGCCGGAACCGACGCCACCGACACGGACGCCGAGACGCTTCGAGCGGCCGTTCGAGACGACACCGGAGTCGACTCCGAGGTCGTGATTCTGACCGCCGACGCATTCCGGGCGCTGGCCGAAGCGAATCCGCTGCGGCGCGACGATCGCGAACCCAAGCGTCTCGGTGTTGCGTTCGCCGGAGCCGACCTCGATCGTGCCGCCGAAGCGCTCGTCGGCGACATCGCTCCAGAAGAATTGGTGA
>JAODMX010000446.1 GCA_025464735.1 Frondihabitans sp.
CGCTCAGGACGAGCGGATCGGCGTCGACCCCGGCCAGGGCGAGAGGCGCCCGGTCGAGCGCGGCATCCTCGGTGAGATCGTCACGCTCGAACTGGACGTTCTCGGCCGACGCGAGCGTCTTCGGGTCACCCATGTCGAGGTCAAGGCCGATCGAGGTCATCGCTTCGAGGAACGTCGGATAGGAGATCCGATAGGCGCGCGGATAGGTAAGGGTCGAGGCCCCCGAGGCACGGGTCGCGGCGATCGCGAGCGACATGAGCACGCGGTGGTCGTTGAAACTCGACAGGGGCGCGCCGGTCAGAGGCCCGGTCGCCCCGGTGACCCGGAGCTCGTCGGCGGTCTGCTCGGCGGCTCCGCCGAGGCTGTTGAGCTGAAGCATGGCGGAGACGCGATCGCTCTCTTTGAGGCGAATGTGGCCGACGTTCCGGAAGGTCGAGGTGCCCTCCGCGAACGTCGCCATGGTCGCGAGGATGGGAAGCAGGTCGGGGATCGGCTGACAGTCGATGTCGATGGCCTTGAGCGGCAAACCGTCGTTCACGACGCGGACGAAACCGGTCTTCTCGTCGATGGAGAACGGAACGCCCATCTCGACCGCGAGGTCGAGGAACTCGGCCTCGGGGTGATCTGTCTCTCGAGCGCTGGTCGCCGACAGCCCCCGGAACAGGACGTCGGAGGGGTGGATGGCCGCGGCAGCGATACCGAATGCGGCGGAACCGATGTCAGGCGGCAACACGTAGTCGTGCGGGGTCGCCGTCTGGTTGCCCGGGATCCGGAAGGTCAGCCAGTCGTCGTCGTGTTCGACCACGAGACCGAACAGACGCATCATCCGCACCGTGAGGTCGACGTAGGGCTGCTCGTTGAGCGTGCCCCCGGTGACGTGAATGACGGTGTCGTTCTCGGCGAACGGTGCGAGAAGGAGGAGCCCGGAGAGCCACTGGCTCAGAGTGCCCGCGATCGAGACCTCTCCGCCCTTCGGGCGCACCGGCTGGACGTGCACCGGCGGTCGGTCGAGATCGGCTTCGAGCTCGACGCCCATTTGCGCGAGCGAGTCGAGCAGCGCCTTGATCGGCCGGCGGCGGAAGTACTTCATGCCCGTCAGTGTCATCGGCTTGTCGGCGAGGGACGCCAGGCCCGTCATGAAGTAGAGGGTCGTGCCCGAGGAACCCATGTTGAGCAGGCCCTCCGCCCCCCTCGACCCGTGGTCGACAACGTCGGTGGCCTTGTACGGACCACCTTCGACGACGTACGTGTCGCCCTCGACGGTGATCTTCGTACCGAGTGCTCGGAGGGTGCCGACCGTCCATTCGACCTGTCGGGTCGTCGAGACGCCGGTGATGACGCTTCTGCCCGGCGCAAGTGAGGCCAGCACGAGAGCACGATGGGCGTGGTATTTCGACACTGGGATGTCGAGTTCCCCCTCGAGCCGAGTGGATGTTCCGCGAACGACCAACTGCATCGGTCTGCCTCCTCCTGTTGCGTACCGTCGGGCACGACAACGAGGGCGTGAAACCCACCCAGCGCCGGTCCCGTCGAGCAACGTTAGTCCACAGGTTGCCCTCAGGTGTTCCTGCGGTAGCGTGTTGGGCCGCGAGGAGCCGAAGTCGTCAGAGACCCTGCAAAGATGAGCGCCCAACTTCGGAGGATGCGCACTTGCCACGCGGCGGAGCACCCTTCGGACTGGCAGGATGAGGCCCATGCGGAGCGCTATAAAGCCCATCCCTTTTGCACGGTCATCCCGGTCGACGCTCGGGCTGGAATGGGAGCTTGCGCTCGTCGACAGGTCGAGCGGAGAACTGGTGCCGCACGCTCCCGGGATCCTGCAGGCCCTTCGTCATCTCAACGACAACGGCGACCGCCTCACTCACGAACTCCTCACGAACACCGTCGAGGTCGTCAGCGGCGTGCACCGCCGAGTGTCGGACGCTGTCAACGACCTGATCTCGACGATCGACGCCGTGCGAGTCGAGGCGGAACCGCTCGGCGCCGACCTTCTCTGCGCGGGAACGCACCCGTTCAGCCAGTGGTTCCAGCAGGAGATCACCCCGGACAGCGAGCGCTACGAGACGCTCATCGACCGCACCAGGTGGTGGGGCCGGCAGATGATGATCTGGGGAGTGCACGCGCACGTCGGGATCGACGACCGCTCGAAAGTCTTGCCGATCCTGAACGCCCTCCTGACCTATCTTCCGCATTTCCAGGCGCTGACCGCCTCGAGCCCGTTCTGGGTCGGTGAAGCCACCGGGTACGCCTCGAACCGGGCCCTCCTGTTCCAGCAGTTACCCACCGCGGGTCTCCCCCCTCAGTTCGATTCATGGGGCGACTACGAGACGATGGTCGACGACCTCACCCATACGGGCGTGATCGACAACCACTCGGAGCTGCGCTGGGACATCCGACCTTCACCCAGCTGGGGCACGATCGAAGTCCGCGTCTTCGACGGCATCTCGACCGTCGCCGAGGTCGCGACGATGGCCGCACTTGTCCAGTGCCTCGTCGACGACTTCTCGGAACGACTCGACGCGGGCGAGGAACTCCCCCGGATGCAGCCGTGGTTCGTCCGCGAGAACAAGTGGCGAGCGGCGCGCTACGGGATGGAGGCCATCATCATCCAGAACGCCGCGGGCGACGAGCGTCTCGTCAGCGAGGACGTCGAGGATCTCGTCTCCCGCCTCGAACCGACAGCGTCTCGCCTCGACTGCCTGGCCGAGCTCCACGGCGTCACCGCCATCGTCAACGGCGGGGCCAGTTACCAGCGGCAACTGAAAGTCGCTGCGAAGAACGACGGCAGCCTCAAGGCCGTGGTCGCGTCTCTGGTCGCCGAGCTGCGCGACGGCGTCGCCTGAGTGGTCACCCGACCGAGGCGGCGAGGTTTCCGGCGCGACCGTGGACATCGAGAGCAATCTCGACCAGCGCCTCGATCTCCGGCGTCTCGCGCCGCGCGGCGTAGGCCAGCGCAACCTCGGTCGGGGGCAGGTCGGTGACCCTCCGAGAGACGATGTCCGTGCGCGTGTAGAACTGCGCCGCACTTTCGGGCACGATCACGATGCCGAGATTCGCGGCGACATACTCGAACTTTTCTTCGACGGCCAAGGGCCGAGGACGATCGGCCGGAAGACTTGCCAGACCTCCAGGCCGCCCAGCTTCGGCGGCGTCGCGCCACTCGGGCACAGTATCCGGATCCTGAAGGAGGTCGAATGGTACGAGGTCGCGCACCGTGACCGCAGGATGCGCGGCAAGCGGATGCGACGCGGGCAACGCCACTACCCGGGGTTCGCTGTACAGCGGCACGACCGTCAGCCCCCGCCGAGGGACGGGCAATCGGATGAAACCGACGTCGACGCGGCCGTCGTGGACGACCTCCACCTGATCGGTCCAGCTGGTGCGCAGGACATCGATCCGCAGACGAGGAAATTGCGCGGCGAGCGGCGTCACGACAGTCGACACCGTGAGCCCCGGCATGAAGCCGATGGTGAAGATCGCGTTCGCTCGCCCCGAGATCCGGGCCTTTCGCTGGAACGAGCGAGACGTCGACAGGAGCGCGCGGGCATCGTCGACGAGGGACGCGCCGGCCGAAGTCAGTTCTGTTCCTCTGGTCGATCGGTCGAACAGCACCGCACCGAGTTCTGCCTCGAGGGCCCTGATCTGTCGGCTGAGAACCGGCTGCGCCACGTGAAGCCTCTCCGCGGCCCGACCGAAGTTGAGCTCGTCCGCCACCGCGACGAAATAGCGAAGCTTCCGGAGGTCGAGATCGGTCATGGTCTCAAACTACGTCAGACCAGGATTCCGCCACCATCGACGACGGTCGTCGTGCCGGTGGCGTAGTCCTGATCGATCAGGTAGACGTACGCCTTCGCGATATCACTCGGTTCACCGACTCGACCCACCGGCATCGTCGACGCGGACTGCTGGTAGAGCGCCTCCTGCTCCTCGTTGGACATGGCTGCCCACAGGGGCGACCGGACGATTCCCGGCACGACGACGTTCACCCGAACAGGCGCCAATTCGACTGCCAACGACTTGCACGCCGCGATCATGGCGTTGCAGGCGGCAGCGACGACCGCCGCGCCGGGGCCGGGGCGCAGACCGGCGGTTCCGCTCGTAAGGGTGATCGAGCCGTGGTCGCTCAAGAACGGCAGAGCGAGATGTATCGCCTCGAGAGCCCGGAAGAACCGGATCTCCAGGAACTTTCGCGCCTGCTCGATGTCGTAATCCGCGAGGCTCATGAACGTGAGGTTCTCGCCGGCAGTGAAGACGAGGTGATCGAACTGACCCACTCGATCGAAGAATGCCTGCAGGGCGTCGGGGTCGGTGACGTCGAGAACATGGCCGGTCGCTCCCTGCGGGAGGTGCTCGAGCGCGGCGTCGACACTCGACTGGCGACTAGAAGCGACAATGACCGCGGCGCCGGCCGCCGCAGCTGCCTCGGCGGTCGCGAGACCGATGCCACTCGTTCCGCCGATGATGACGATCCGGGAGTCGATGAGGGTCATGGTGTGCCTTTCCGTCGGTCACCGTTGCGACGCGACGGAATCAAGTGTGCGAGCGACGGTACTACCCCGTCCAAGACCTTTCTTCACCTCCGGTGATACCTCGCGGGTATGATCCGCCTACGCGAGATAGGACCGATCAAAGGCAGCCAGCTCGGCGACACCCGACAGGGTCATGGCGACTCGAAGTTCTTCGCGCAGCGCGACGAGCAGTTCGGCGACGCCCCCGGCGCCCGCCGTCAACGCTCTGGCCGCAGGGCGACCGACCATCACGGCGTCCGCCCCGAGCGCAAGCGCCCGGAACACATCCTCGCCCGTTCGAAGCCCCGAATCGACCCAGACCGGCACCCGCCCGGCGACCGCGTCGACTACTCCGGGGAGAGCGGCGCAGGTGGTGACGACGCCCCCGAGCTGTCGGCCACCGTGATTCGACACGATGATCCCTGCCACCCCGAGCGAGAGGAGAAGGTCGACGTCCGCCGCCGCGAGCACGCCCTTCACCCAGATGGGCAGGTCGGTGATCGAGTGGAGCCACTCGAAATCGCGCGGCCCGAGGTCTCCCGCCTTCGCTGACGCACCTCCGGCAAAATTCACCGAAGGCGGCAGGATGCTTTCGGCCGCCGTGCGGAAGTCGAACTCCTCCCGGGTCGGCGGAGTGTCGAGCGTGACGACGAGGCCAAGCGCGCCCGCGTTCTCGGCTGCTCGAACGTAGGAGACGAGGTCGTTCCGCGCCGGAGGCAGGTACACCTGGGCGTAGAACGGCGCGCCATCGATGGGCAGATCACCCACGGCCGTGGCACTGTTCGAAGACAGGACCATTAGAGCGCCGGCCGAGGCGGCGCCGCGCGAAGTGGCCTTTTCGCCCTCGGGATGAACGAAGGTCTGGCTCGCCCACGGCGCTACGACAACAGGGCTCGTGAAACTCTGGCCGGCGTGAGCCCATTCGGTTGACACGCTCGTCACGTCGCGGAGCATCCTCGGCACGATCGAGAGCTCCTGCCAGGCAGCCACGTTGCGGGTACTCGCCGTGCCGTTGTACCCCTCGATGAAGGTGACAGCCCGCGGATCGACCGACGGCGGCCAGGCGAAGGCTTCGCTGACAGAGGGCAGCTTCGCCATAACCGCGGCGGCCTAGCGGCCGAGGAACTTCTGCAGGCTGGCGAGTTCCTCCTCGGTGGGGGCGGGCTTGCCGTTCTTGCCCAGACCAAAGCCCGTTCCGCCGCCACCCGCCGCGGCAAGCGGCTTGCCTTCGGCGAGTCGGGCATTCTCGGCGGCCCGCTTCGCGGGGTTGCCCGCCTTCGAGCCCTTCTTCTTCGCCACCTGCTTCCGGCCGCCGTACGAGGCACCGGGAATCGGCCCCATGCCGGGCACCTGCGGCACGCCGCCCTTAGCCACGGTCTTCATCATCTTGGCGGCCTGCTCGAAACGGTTGACGAGCTGGTTGACATCGGTGACGGTCATGCCTGAGCCCTTGGCGATGCGGAGCCGACGCGAGCCGTTGAGAAGCTTCGAATTTGCGCGCTCCGCTTTCGTCATCGACTGGATGATCGCCTCAGTGCGCGTGATCTCGCGCTCGTCGAAGTTGTCGAGTTGCTCGCGCATTCCCTTGGCGCCCGGGAGCATGCCGAGCATGCCCTTGATCGAGCCCATCTTGCGAAGCTGCTGCATCTGCTTCAGGAAGTCATCGAGCGTGAAGCTGTCGGTCGCGAACTTCTCCGCGATCTCCTGCGCCTCTTTCTCGTCGAACGCGCCCTGCGCCTGCTCGATGAGCGTGAGGATGTCGCCGAGATCGAGGATCCGGGACGCCATGCGGTCGGGGTGGAACGGCTCGAAGTCGTCGAGGGACTCCCCAGTGGAAGCGAACATGATCGGCCGACCGGTGACCTGCGCGACGCTCAGCGCCGCACCACCGCGGGCATCACCGTCGAGCTTCGTCAGCACCACGCCGGTGAAATCGACGCCCTCTTGGAAGGCCTTCGCGGTCGCAACCGCGTCTTGGCCGATCATGGCGTCGATAACGAACAGGACCTCGTCGGGGTCGACCGCCTTGCGGATGTTCGACGCCTGCTTCATGAGGTCGGCGTCGACACCGAGGCGACCGGCCGTGTCGACGATGACCACGTCGTAGAGCTTGTCGTTCGCGAACTTGACACCGTTTCTCGCGACCTTCACCGGGTCGCCGACACCGTTGCCGGGCTCGGGGGCGAAAACCGGCACCCCGGCCTGCTCGCCGACGACCTGGAGCTGCGTGACGGCGTTGGGGCGCTGGAGGTCGCTGGCGACGAGGACCGGCGTGTGCCCCTCCTTCTTCAGCCACTTCGCGAGCTTGCCCGCGAGGGTGGTCTTGCCGGCGCCCTGGAGGCCCGCGAGCATGATGACGGTCGGCGGCTTCTTGGCGAACTCGAGACGGCGCTGCTGGCCGCCGAGGATCTCCACGAGCTCCTCGTTGACGATCTGGACGACCTGCTGGGCCGGATTCAGAGCCTTGTTCACCTCGTCGCCGAGAGCACGCTCTCGGATGGCCGACGTGAACGACTTGACGACATCGAGCGCAACGTCGGCATCGAGCAGAGCGCGGCGGATCTCGCGAACGGTGCCGTCGACGTCGGCGGGCGAGAGCTTGCCCTTGCCGCGGAGGTCGGTGAGCGTCTTTGCGAGGCGGTCGGAGAGGGATCCAAAAGTTGCCATGGTGTTGACCATCTTAACTTGCTAATCCGTGAGAGGCATCCCGCGTTGCCCCGACGTCTCGGGCTTTATTGTACTCAGTCCATTAACTCGATAACCTTCCCGGATGACGACGCTGCGACTCGGACTCACCGATCCACTTCTCGATTACACCGACGGACTAGCTCTGCAGAGGCGCCTGCACAGCGAGGTCGTCGACGGCAACGTCGACCGAGCTCTGATCCTCTGCCAGCACGAATCCGTCTACACCGCAGGCACGCGGACCAAGCCCGAGGACCTCCCGCGCGACGGCAGTCCCGTGATCGAGGCCGACCGGGGCGGCAGAATCACGTGGCACGGCCCCGGACAACTGGTTGCCTACCCGATAGTGCGACTTCCCGAACCGGTCGACGTCGTCGCGCACGTCCGCGCTCTCGAGAGCGTCGTGATCGACGTCTGCGCCGACTTCGGGGTCACGGCCGAACGCATCGAGGGGCGAAGCGGAGCCTGGGTGCGCGGGCCGTTCGGCGACGAGAAGGTCGGTGCCATCGGGATCCGAGTCGCCCAGGGGGTCACAATGCACGGCATCTCCCTCAACTGCGACAACTCGCTCGAGCCCTACGGCACCATCGTCGCCTGTGGGATCGCCGACGCGGGCGTGACCACCCTCACCCACGCCTCGGGGCGCGCAGTCTCCCCCACCGATGTCGTCGACTCCCTCGAGGAGCGTCTCGTCGCCTACCTCGACACACTGGCGCAGCGTCGCGTCGAGGTCGACGCATGACGACGACCGCCCCCGAGGGGCGTCGTCTGCTCCGCGTCGAGGCGCGGAACGCCGAGACGCCGATCGAGAAGAAGCCCTCCTGGATCAAGACGACGGCGAAACAGGGGCCGGAGTACCGCGCTCTGACCGAGCTCGTCATCGACAAGAAGCTCCACACCGTCTGCCAGGAGGCCGGCTGCCCCAACATCTACGAGTGCTGGGAGGATCGCGAGGCGACGTTCCTCATCGGCGGGTCCCAGTGCACGAGACGCTGCGATTTCTGCCAGATCGACACCGGCAAGCCGTCGCCGCTCGACCTGCGAGAACCACTCTCGGTCGCCGAGTCCGTGCGCACGATGGGGCTTCGCTACGCCACGGTCACCGGTGTCGCGCGAGACGACCTCGCCGACGAGGGCGTCTGGCTCTATGCCGAGACAATTCGAAGGATCCATGAGCTCAATCCTGAGACGGGCGTCGAGATCCTGGTCCCCGACTTCAGCGGCAAGCCGAATCTCCTTCAAGTTGTCTTCGATGCTCGGCCCGAGGTCTTCGCGCACAACGTCGAGACGGTTCCGCGGATCTTCAAGCGGATCCGGCCCGCGTTCCGGTTCGACCGGTCGCTCGACGTCATCCGTCAGGGGCACGACGCGGGGCTCGTGACGAAGTCGAACCTGATCCTCGGCATGGGCGAGGAGTACGGCGAGGTCATCGACGCGCTGGAGCAGCTTCGAGAAGCCCACACGGACATCATCACGCTGACCCAGTACCTCAGGCCGAGTCCCCGTCACCTGCCGGTCGCTCGCTGGGTGAAGCCAGAGGAGTTCGTCGACTTCAAGGAGATCGCCGAAGACCTGGGTTTCAGTGGCGTGCTGGCCGGGCCCCTCGTGCGGTCGTCGTACCGCGCCGGGCGCCTCTGGGCTCGGACGATGCAGGCGCAGGGCCGCGAGGTGCCGGCAGCGCTGCAGCATCTGGCGACGGCCGACGCCGGCCGCCAGGCCGTCTGACTCCGCTAAACCCTCGGAGTCGGCCGCGACGGTGGTCCTAGGACCACCGCGACAGCCGGCGGCGAGGGTTTAGCCGCGCGAGCGCGCATCGCGCTCGGGTTCGTTCCCCTTAGCCGATCAGGTTCTGAACGAACACGTGCGGCGTGAAACCGGTCAGATCGTTGATCCCCTCGCCCTGACCGACGAGCTTGATCGGGATCCCGGTCTGCTCCTGCACCGCGAGAACGAAGCCGCCGCGCGCGCTCCCGTCGAGCTTGGTGAGGACGAGACCGGTGACCCCGGCGTGCTCGATGAACGCTTCCGCCTGGGCCAGTCCGTTCTGGCCCGTTGTCGCGTCGAGCACGAGGAGAACCTCGGCGATCTCGGTCTGCTTCTCGACGACGCGCTTGATCTTGCCGAGCTCGTCCATCAGGCCGGCCTTGGTCTGGAGCCGGCCGGCGGTGTCGATGATGACGATCTCGATGCCTTCGCGCATGGCCAGTTCGACGGTCTGGAAGGCGACGGACGCGGGATCCTGGCCCTGTTGCTGCGGTTTCACAATCTGGGCGCCGGCACGCTCCGCCCAGGTGGCGACCTGTTCGACGGCGGCCGCTCGGAAGGTGTCGGCCGCCCCGATCACGACAGAGCGGTCGAAGTTGCGGAGGAATTTGGCGAGCTTGCCGATCGTGGTGGTCTTGCCAACGCCGTTGACGCCGACGACCAGGACGACGGCCGGACGATTGCTGAGGGTGAGGGTCGAGTCGAGCTTCGAGAGTCGCTCTTCCAGCGTCTCGCGGAGCATCCGCTTGAGGTCGGCGGGATCGGTCGTGTTGTAGCGCTGTACCTTCGCGCGGAGCTCGTCGACGACCTGATCGGTGACGTCGGGCCCGAAATCGGCCCCGATCAGCGCGGTCTCGAGTTCTTCCCAGGTGGTGTCGTCGATGGTCTTCCGGCCGAACATGCCACGGAGTGCGCCGGAGAGGGACCAAGGATTTGCCATGGGTGCAACTTTAGCGGGAGGGCTGACGTGGCCCTTCGCGGCAGGTAGACTTGAGCGCGAAGGGGAGTATTCCCGTCCGCGGTGCCGCCGTCAGTACGATCCAGGATGATCTGGATCCGGTGCACCGGCCTTTCGAGGGTCTAGAACAGACTTCGAAGGGCGGAAGAGACCTTCAGTACCTCCCGCACCCGTTTACCGGTGCCGTACTGAAGGACATTCCATGGAAACCCCGTTCTACGTCTGGGCCCTCACGATTCTGTTCGTGCTCGCCCTGCTCATCTTCGACTTCTACAGCCACGTGCGTACGCCGCACGAGCCGACGATGAAGGAGTCGGCCACCTGGTCGATCATCTACATCGGGATCGCGATCCTGTTCGGTGTCGGCATCGGCGTCGCCAGCGGGTGGGATCTCGGCGGCCAGTACTTCGCCGGGTGGATCACCGAGAAGGCGCTGAGCGTCGACAACCTCTTCGTCTTCCTGATCATCATGACGAGCTTCGCCGTTCCCCGGATGTACCAGCAGAAAGTCCTACTCGTCGGCATCGCGATCGCCCTGGTCGCCCGGGGCCTCTTCATCGCGATCGGTGTGACGATCATCGACAACTTCTCCTGGGTCTTCTACCTGTTCGGCGCCCTGCTGTTCTTCCTGGCGTACAGCCAGGTCAAGGGCGGTCACAGCGAGGCCGAGGAGGGCGACAGCCGCCTGATCCGGATCCTGCGCCGTGTCGTGCCGACCTCCGACGACTTCGACGGCCAGAAGCTGACGACCAGGGTCAACGGTAAGCGCCTCTTCACGCCCCTCCTGCTCGTGATGCTTGCCATCGGATTCACCGACGTCCTCTTCGCCCTCGACTCGATTCCGGCAATCTTCGGTCTGACCCAGGACGCCTTCATCGTCTTCGCGGCCAACGCCTTCTCTCTCCTCGGCCTCCGCCAGCTGTACTTCCTGATCTCCGGTCTCCTCGAGCGTCTGGTTTACCTCGCCCAGGGCCTCGCCGTGATCCTCGCCTTCATCGGAGTAAAACTCGTCTTCCACGCGTTGCACGTGAACGAAGTACCCTTTATCAATGGCGGTCGGTCTATCGACTGGATCCCCGAGATCCCCATCTGGTTCTCTCTCGGATTCATCGTGCTCACGATCCTCGTCGCCACCGTGTTGAGCCTCCGGAAATCGGGGCGCGACGCCAGGCGCGACGCGATCACCGCGTCCTGAGACGCAGGTGATCGGCTTCCATTTCCACTGACGGATCCGAGGGCCCGCGGGCTCTCCTCCCCGCGCCTCGCCGCGCGGTCACACGAAAAGAAGTGTTCACACCCACATGCGCCTCGAACTGATCCGCCACGGACAAACGGACTGGAACAGTCACGACCAGCTCCAAGGGTCATCCGACATCCCCCTCAACGACACCGGGCGGGCCCAGGCGCACGCAGCTGCCGCGCTGCTCGCCGACTACGAGTGGTCGGCCATCGTCTCCTCCCCGTTGATGCGGGCACGAGAGACCGCGGAGATCATCGCCGCCGAACTCGGCATCGAGCTGGGTGCCGCTTACCCCGAACTGATCGAGCGCGACTACGCCTCACGAGAGGGGACCGTCGCGACGACGAAGATCCCCGACGAGCCCGGTGGAAGCTTCCCCGACATCGAGCCGCGCGAATCGGTCGCTGCTCGAGGGCTCGGAGCCCTCCAGGACATCCGCGACACGCGCCTGCCGCTCGACGGCGACGACAGCAACATCATCGTCGTTTGTCACGGCACGATCATCCGATTCACCCTGGCCGCCATCCTCGGTCGGGAGGTTGGGCACATCCACAACGCCGCAGCCAACACCGTCGAGTGGCGTGACGGCGCCTGGCACGTTCTCACCATCAACGGCGAGCCGATCGACCAGCCCGACGAGATCGCACCTGCCGAAGCCGCTGTCGCGCGAGGCGAGCTGGGCTGAGGTCGTTCGGTCAGCCGACGTGACGTCCGACCCGCTCGCGGGGGGCGCCGCGGTCCGGCTCGATCGTCTCGGCTGCCGGAGGTGGCCACGTCAGCCGCGGGTCGTCGACCGGCGACGACGGCCAAGCGGCCAGAGGAACGGGCGGCACCGGCGGTGCGCCTCTCCAAATGTCGCCCGCATACGGCGGGTGCAGGTCGGGGAGCGCAAGCGGCGGATGCACTGCCGGCTGCGCGAACGGCACGCGGACCGGTGGCTGGGCGAATGGCGGCGGCGCGAGCCACCAGGCGACCGGCAACTGGAAGTCCCAGCGCGCGCGTCTGGCGGTCCGGATCCAGATCAATCCCGGCACGAGAATGATGCCCGCGTAGATGACCAGCGTGAGGAGCCCCGCAACCGCGAGCGGCAGAAAGCGCTCCAGCAGCGTCGGGCCGCCATCGAAGAGTCCGTGCAGCAGAGCCACGCCCAGGTAGGCGAGCACGACCCGCCTGGTGACGCGGAACCGTCCGTTTCTCGAGGCCCGGAACAGCGCGGTGGCGAACAGGGCGGTGAACATCGGATGCAGGAATGGCGTCTCGACGGCACGAATCGGCACGATGACGAACGCCGTGGCGAGATGACTCAGGTGGAACTGCACCGGAGGATGCTCGTAGAAGTTCACCGCGTACGACAGGTCTTCGAGGGCAGCGAACCCGAAGCCCACGGCACCGCCGAGAAAGAGACCGTTGCGCGGGCTTTTATCGCGAAGGCCTCGCGAAACGAGGACGACGGCGAGAATCTTGGCCAGCTCTTCGGAGACTCCGGCGAGGAGGAGAACGAGGGTGCCGGGCGTCGACCCGGATCCGCCGGATGCCTTGGCCAGGAGCGAATCGAACGACGAGCCGATGGTCACCGCTAGGAGGCCGCCGAGCCCGAATGCGATGAGGAGCCGCGCCAGCGTCAGGGTGTCGCGCGGAACGAGCCGATAGGCCAGCGTGTAGATGAAGGAGGCCGCGACTGTCACGGATCCGACGAGGAGCCCGATCGTGACCGCGGCACCGTTATCGAGCACCAGGCCACCGACGAGCATCAGGAAGAGGAAGAAGCCGAGGCCTGCCAGCCCGATCCAGACTCCGCCGAATCGACCGAGCCACTTCTTGACCGGCCGCTCTGCCGGCACCCAGATGGGCGGCGGCCAATATCCCCACATGGGTCAAACGTACCGGTACCTAGCCGCCCGTCGTGCGTCCGTCAGCGGGGTCGCGGCCCGCCCTACGCGGTGGCGACCTCGGTTGCGGCCTCGGTGACGACTCGCTGGCCGACGACAGCGGACACGCCGTCCTGGCGCATCGAGACGCCGTACAGGGCGTCTGCGATCTCCATCGTCCGCTTCTGGTGTGTGATGACGATGAGCTGGGACGACTCCCGAAGGTCTTGGAAGATCGTGAGAAGTCGCCCGAGGTTCGCGTCGTCGAGAGCGGCCTCGACCTCGTCCATGATGTAGAACGGGCTCGGTCTCGCCTTGAAGATCGCGATCAGCAGGGCGACCGCGGCGAGCGAGCGCTCACCTCCGGAGAGGAGCGACAGCCGTTCGATCTTCTTGCCGGCCGGATTGACAGTCACCTCGATGACGGTCTCGAGGAGTTTCTCCGGGTCGGTGAGCTGGATGCTGCCGCTGCCGCCCGGAAAAAGGATCGGGAAGACCTGGTTGAAGGCCTCCTTGGTGTCATCGAAGGCACTCTGGAAGATCGCCTGCATCTTCTCGTCGATCTCGTCGATGATCGTGAGGAGGTCCTTGCGGGTCGACGTCAGGTCGGTGAGTTGGTCGGTCAAGAACTTGTGGCGCTGTTCGAGAGCGGCGAACTCCTCGAGAGCCAGCGGGTTCACGCGGCCCAGCTGAGCGAGGGTTCGTTCTGCGACAGCCAGGCGCTTCTTCTGGTCGGCTCGGTCGAAGGGCACCGGCGCGTCGCCCTCGGACGTTCCCGGTACGGGAACCTCCGGCCCGTACTCGTCGACCAGGACGCTCTCGACCAGACCCAACTCGGATCCGGCACGCTCCAGAAGGCTCGACAGGTGCAGTTTTTTCTCGTAGATCTCCATCTCGAGCCCGTGGACGTTCTCGGTCACGGTGTGCAGCCGCTCCCGCAGGTCGCGCTCGTCGCGCCGAAGCGCAGTCAGCTCGGCGTTCTGCTCCGATCGCGCAGCCTCCCTCGCGGCCAGCTCCGCACGCGACTCGGAGACCGAACGGTCGACGGCGTCGAGCACGGCGGGGAGCGCGTCGAGCACCGACGTCGTGGCTGCCATCTGCCGCTGCCGGACCACAGTCTGACGCGCGTGCTCCTCGGCGGCCGCCCGCTGCTCCTCGAGCTGACGGTCGAGGTCTTTCGCGCGGGACACTTCGGCCCGGACCCGTTCGCGGATCGTCTCGAGCTGGATCCTCTTCTCGATCTCGACGCCGCGGGCGTTCTCGACCTCGGCCAGAACCCCCTCGCGGGCCGAGGCGTCGAGCATCGGCCGAGGCTGGGCGCTGAAATCCTCGTGCGCGGACACCGCCTGCGCCACGACGCGCTCGGCCTGGTGGACCGACTCGACCGACGCCGACAGGGCGGCCGACAGGCGGTCGGCCTCGGCCTCCGCGGCTTCGACCTGGGCGCGCAACCGGCCCGCCCGCTGGTCGTGCGCCGCCAGACGGGTCTCGTGGTCTCGGGCGGCGGTCGTCGCCTCCTTGGCTGCGGTCCTGGCTTCCGCCAGCTCCTGCCGCGCCTCCTCGAGGGCGGGCGCCGCCTTCTCGATCTTCACGCTTACATCGGAGAGAGCTTCGGCTGCTTCGTCCCGCTCGGCAACCAGCTCGAGGCGGGAGCGTCCACCCTTCGATCCGCCCCGCACCACGAAGTCGGTGAGCACTTCACCGGCCCGGGTGATCACCGTGACCGGGGCCGGCGACGACGCCAGCGCCTCCTGCGTGGCCCGGGCGACCACGAGATCGTCGGCGACGACCGTGTCGTGCAGGACGCCCAGGATCCCTGTGGGCGCCTTCACGACGGAGACGGCGGCCACGGCACCCGGGGGAAGGCTCGGCAGAGTGCTGTCGACCGACCGGCGCGGCGACGCCACCACGACCTCCACTCGCCCGAGCTCTTCGCTCGTGACGTGGGCCACGGCGTCAAAGGCGTCGTCGAGGGTCTCGGCGAGGACGGCGTCGGCCACGGAGCCGAGGGCCGCCGCGATGGCGATCTCGTAGCCCGGTTCGATCTGGACGTGCTCGGCGACGAGACCCCGGACTCCGGGGCGCGAAGCGGCAACGAGAGCGCTGGACGCATCTTTCTGGTCGAGGGCGAGCGAAAGGGCGCTGCTCCGGGCGGCGAGGGCGTCGCGCTCCCGTTCGAATCCGTGCACTCCGTCGCGAAGTGTCTCCACCGACGTCTGGGCGGCTGCCACGCGCTCCTCGGCTGCGAGCTGCAGCGCGGCGAAATCGACACCGGCGTCGTCGGTCTCGGGCGACTCCTGCTCGAGCGTCTGGAAGTCGGCGCGACTCGCCTCACGCCGCGCCGCCGCGTGCTCGAGCGCGTTGGTCTGCCGCAGCTGCTCCCCCTTCACCGCCGCCAGCTTCGACCGGGCCACCTCGACCGCGCTTGCCAGCCGGGCGACTTCGAGGTCGTGCTTCGAGACGAGGGCACTCTGCGCCGCGATCTCTTCGTCGAGCGAGTCGAGGGATGCGCGAGTCGTCGCCACTTCGGCTGCGGCCTCCGCCACTGCGAGCTCCGCCTCAGCGACGCCCTCCTGAAGGCGCTCGGCTTCCTCCCGCGCATCGGCGACCATGGAGCTGCTGACACTCGACGAGACCCCGGGCGAATCCGCCTGCTGGGCGAGAAGAGTGAGCTTCTGGTTTGCGAGGCTCGACAGACTCCTGAGACGTTCCTGCACAGATTCGAGGCCGAACGCCACGCGGCGGGCGTCGTCGACGGCGTCGCCGACCATGGCCTGTTCGAGACGGGCTTCGCGAAGCTTGTTCTGATCGAGCTGCTCCTGCAGGACGATGCGCTCGCTTTTGCGTTCGTTCTCGTCTTTCGCCTGAGCGTTCAGAACCGTTCGCAGGCCGACGACCTCGTCGGCCAGCAGGCGAGCCCGAGCGTCGCGGACGATGCTCGCGATTCCCTGCGCCTCACGGGCAATCTCGGCTTGACGCCCAAGCGGCTTCAGCTGCCTGCGGATCTCGCCCGCGAGGTCGCTGAGACGCGTGAGGTTGGTCTGCATCGCCTCGAGTTTGCGGAGCGTCTTCTCTTTTCGCCTGCGGTGCTTCAGGATCCCGGCCGCCTCTTCGATGAAGCCGCGGCGCTCCTCGGGAGTCGCCCGCAGAACCGCGTCGAGTTGGCCCTGGCCGACGATGACGTGCATCTCGCGGCCCAGCCCGGAGTCGCTGAGGAGCTCCTGGACGTCGAGGAGCCGGCAGTTGTCACCGTTGATCGCATACTCGCTGCCGCCGTTGCGGAACAGTGTGCGGCTGATCGTGACCTCGGTGTAGTCGATCGGAAGCGCACCATCCGAGTTGTCGATCGTGAGGACAACCTGGGCGCGACCGAGCGGGCCACGAGTCGAGGTACCGGCGAAGATGACGTCTTCCATCTTGCCGCCGCGGAGCGTCTTGACGCCCTGCTCCCCCATCACCCAGGCGAGCGCGTCAACGACGTTGCTCTTGCCCGAGCCGTTGGGCCCAACCACGCAGGTGACGCCCGGTTCGAAGGCAAAGGTGGTCGGCTGCGCGAACGACTTGAAACCCTTGAGAGTGAGGCTCTTCAGGTACATGCCCGCCCCTCCCGGCTCGCGCTGTGCACGGCCCTGCGCCGCACTGCCCCCAGGATACTGGCGCGCGCCCGACCTTCCGGGCTCATTCGGCCCCTAAACCCTCACCGGTGGCTGTCGCGATGGTCCTAGGACCACCGCGACAGCCACGTCCGAGGGTTTAGCGGAGGGGCGGCGGGGCTGGCAGCGGGGACAGAAGTGACTGGAGCGGTTCATGAACGGAGCGCGCGCGATGAGCGTGCCGCAGCGCGGGCACGGTTTGCCCTGCTGCCCGTACACATTCAGGCTGTGCGCGAAGTAACCGGACTGCCCGTTCACGTTGACGTACTGCTGATCGAAACTCGTCCCGCCCTCGGCCAGAGCCTTGAAAAGCACCGCTCGGATCTCGACCAGCAGAAGGCCGGCCCGCCGGCGCGACAACGACGCGCACGGCTGGTCGAAGTGGATCTTGGCCGCCCAAAGCGACTCGTCGGCGTAGATGTTGCCGATCCCCGACACAAGGCCCTGGTCGAGCAAGGCCCGCTTCACGCCCGAACGGCGGGCGAGAAGCCGGGCGAAGAACAGGCGCTCATCGAAGGCGGGGTCGAGAGGATCGCGGGCGATGTGGGCGACCTGGTGCGGAATGCGCGTGACCCAGGGCGCAGGATCCTCGGGGCCCAGATCTCCGTCGAGGTCATGACCAAGAATGGTCGGCGACGCATACCCGGCGGCTCGGCCGTCGGAGGTGGCCTCGGTCGCGTCGAGGGCCATGGAACCGAAGATTCGCTGGTCGACGAAGGCGAGCCGCAGCGAGCCGTGCGCCGGGTGCACGAGGTCGAGCCGGATCCGGAGCAACCGGTCGTCTGGCTGCTCCCGCCCACGCAGCAGCACCTGCCCGCTCATGCCGAGGTGCACAACGAGGGCGTGCGACTCGTCGCCTCGCGTGGACGCCGAAGCGAACGGAAACCAGAGGAACTTGCCGCGGCGGACAGCCGAGAGGATCGTCGCGCCCGTCAGCCGATCGATGAAATCTTCGAGCGGCCCGTCATGGCGGCGCAGCGATCGTGGTTCGCGAACATCGACCGCAGTCACGACGGCCCCGGCCACGGCGGGATGCAGGCCGACGCGAACGACCTCGGCCTCGGGGAGTTCGGGCACCTACGGGGTGCCGGCCGTGGTGGCGGAGTCGCTCAGCAAGGTCCATGCCTCGAGGGCGGCGGCCATCTCAGCCATCTTCTTGCTGCTCCCGATGCCCGTCGCGACATCGTCTTTGCCGAGGCGGACGATGGCATGGAAGCGCTTGTCGTGGTCGGGACCCGAGTCGGTGATGACGTAGTTGGGCATACCGCGGCCCAGAGCGCTGGAGAGTTCCTGAAGGCTCGTCTTCGGATCCATGGCCGCACCGAACCGATCGGGGTCGGCCAGGAGCGGCGCGATGAGCCGCATGACAAGACCAGTCGCCGCGACCGGGCCGGCATCGAGATAGGTCGCACCGATGATGGC
This sequence comes from Frondihabitans sp., assembly GCA_025464735.1. The sequence continues at coordinate 18,099 of JAODMX010000446.1, forward strand.
CTCGACGGTGTCGGCCAGGATCGAGTGCTTCTCGCGGCCACCGGTCATCTCTTCGCCACGACCGAGGAGGATGTAGCGCCCCAGGCCGATGATGCGCGCCACCTCTGCCAGGGCGACCGTCGAGACGAGGCTGGCGCGGCGCTTGGCCAGGTCGCCCTCGTCGAGGTCGGGGTTCTCGCGGTAGAGCATGACCGTCACGGCCTGCCCGAGGATGGAGTCGCCGAGGAACTCGAGGCGCTCGTTGTTGCGGATGCCGCCATGCTCGTACGCGTAGGAGCGGTGCGTGAGGGCGAGCTGGAGAAGCTCGGGAGTCACGTCGACATCGAGGTACGACACAAGATCAGCCCGGTCAGACGACTCTGACTCGGGCTGATTCATGCGACTCATAGTACCGTCAGCGGGCTTGCGACCCGCGGAGTGGTCAAATGTCGGCGACCTTGCGGCCCTTGTACTCGAGGTACAGGGCGGTGCCGGCGCTGTCTTCGACGACCTTGGCGCGGTGCGGAAGGCTGTAGACGGTCTTGCCACCCTCGATGCTCTTGACGAGCGTGACGGGCGTGGCCTTCCACTGCGAACGGCGAGCGTGCGTGTTGGAGCGCGACTGCTTCCTCTTGGGAACGGCCATGACTATCTCTTCTCTGTATCGGTGGCTTGGAGGTGCGGGCGCCGGAGCCTCGGTGGCTTCGGCACACACGTCAATCTGTTGGTTTGGAGTCCGTGTCGTTCGTCGTGTCACCGACGAGCTGACTCAAGGCCGACCAGCGCGGGTCGATCACTTCACGGGGGTGGTAGTCAACCATGTCTTCCACTCGCTCGCCCGTTTCGGGGTCGAGGCCAGGGCAGTCAGGCCGGCAAACCGGTTGGAAGGGCAGTGACAAAACCACTGCGTCTCTGACAACGGGTTCAAGATCCACGTGATCGTCTTGAACCTGATAGTCAAAAGCTTCCTCGTCAGAATACGCGAAAAGTTCTGCTAAATCGACCTCGACACTCAGCGCGATGGGTTTGAGGCAGCGGCTGCACTCCCCCACCGCCTCAGCGGAGACGTGTGCGGAGGTCAGAAGACCGTCGTGCAGACTCTCGATTCGGAGGTCAATGTCGATGGTCGCGCCCTCGGGCACGGAGATGAGTCCCTCTCCGAGTTTGGAGGGGGTCACAACTTCGAGATCGCTTTCGCGCATCTCGCCCGGGCGGTGCATCAGGTCGTACACCGGAACGGTATAAGGGGTCTTCACGAAATGAGGCACGAGGAAGAATCTTACGCGCCGACCGCGACTTGTGCACGCGATTCGCGGTCACTCAGTCGGTCGTGCGCTGTCGCGGTTCGGCGAAGAGACTTCGGGGAGCCAGGGTCGCCCACAGGCGCACCGATCTCGGCGCCGAGGCCCGAAGCGCAGCAATGACCGTCCGCGCTTCACCATGGACGTCGGAATCCGCAGGCTGGCCGCCGAATCTCTCAGCCTGGACGCGACCGAGCAGTCTGGCGAGCGCAGCCGCACCGACCGGATCCAGCGCGCCACGAAGCAACCCAGCCGTCGCCTGGGGCGTCGCTCCCGGGTCGACCGGTGCCCCGAGGTCTCGGGCCGTGTCAACGACCTCGCGCCAGGCCTCGAGCGCAGCATCGGGCGGCCCGACTCCGAGTCGCCTTCGACGCCGCGCGCTCCGGAGGTACCAGGGAAACAGGCCCAGGATGATCAGGAGCGCGATCCCGAAGGCGACGAAGGCCGAGCTGTCAATGCCGGTGCCACCGGTGGTCGCCGTCGCCTCGGACGACGCGGACGAGACTCCGCTTGTCGCGGTCGCTGTCGGCGTCGCCACGGCCGACGACGTCGCCGTCGGCGCTACAGTCGCCGAGGTGGACGGCGAGCTCGTCGCGGATGGACTAGCCGTGGCCTGGGTCTGCTGCAGGTAGCTCGACGTCGTGCCCTGACCGACGGTCGGTTCGAACGGTACCCAGCCGAGTCCCTGGAAGTACAGCTCCGGCCAGGTGTGGAGGTCGTTGCTCGTGACGGTCCACTCGTCGGTGCTGCCGACTTCCTGGCCGGGCAGGAAGCCAACCGCGATGCGCGAGGGGATCCCGAGGGTCCGGGCCATCACCGCCATCGCCGAGGCGAAGTGCACGCAGTAGCCGCTTTTGCGCTTGAGGAAGGTCTCGACCTCGTCGAGCCCGCTTCCGTCGTAGCCCTCCGCCACCGGCGTCTGTTCGGAGTAGGTGAAGTCGCCATCGCGGAAGTAGTCCTGGATCTCGACCGCGGCATCGAAGGGGTTCGCGGCTTTGACCGTGACCTTCTTCGCCAGCTTCGTGATCGACGAGGGCACGCCCTTGACGTCGAGATAGGGGGCGAGTGCCTT
>JAODMX010000458.1 GCA_025464735.1 Frondihabitans sp.
TCGGGCCACCGTCGGATGACACGGGCTGTCGCCCGATGACCAGTGCGTCGGCGATCGGGAGGACCGTGGCATCCGGGAGCACGAGCACCCAGTCGGTCGTGCGTGGCGGGCGGTCGCGGGTCTCCTCTTCGAGGGAGTCGAATGTGTTGGGTGAGTCGGGCGAGTCGGGCGTCTCTAGCGTCGCGGGCGCTGCGACGACTGCGGGCAATGCAGCAGTTGACGCAACGAGCGGGGCAACGGCCGGAGTCGCGACGAGCGATGCCGCCTCCGGGGTGACGATCGCCGTCGGAGCCTTGAAAGCGCGTTCAGTGATGGCGGCGCGAGCATCAGCGCTCGAAACGAAACGGGCCTTCTGGTAGCGCAGAATCCCCGCGCCGATGCCGAGGCAGATGAGACCGCCGATCGCCAGCATGAACAGGATGGGCGCCTGCGAGAGGTAGTAGCCGCTGCGACCCCACACCGCCGCGATCAGCGCGAGGACGCAGCCGATTCCGATGAATAGTCCTCCCAGCGCGCGCATCAGTAATACCTCGCTGCGTTGGCGGCGGCGACCACGATGACGATAAGGATCACGAGGACGACGGCCACCGATAGGTAACCGAGGATGAGGCCAGCGATCGCCATCCCCCGGCCGCGTTCCCCGGTTCGCTCGATCTGCGCGAGCGCGACATGACCGAACACAATCGGGAAGATTGTGCCGCCTAGCAAGCCGAAGATCAGTGCGCTGACGGCGAACCCGTTGGTCGAGTTGGGCCGCTGGAGAGCGCGGTAGGCCGCGTCTCCCCCACCGTATACAGCGGCGTCGAATGGCCGCGAAACGCCTGTTGCCGTCCTGATCCGCACAAATCGGGGGATCAACAGGATCACTGCCAGTATTCCTCCGGCTCGAACGAGATTCGCCGCGAGAGAGCGCCAGATGATTGCCGCATTAGTATTTACCGGCACCAGATAGGCGACAAGGATGTACACCACGGCGACGGCAGCCGCGATCCAGAGGACCCGGTAGGACGATGGAGGAGAGCCTGTCGTCATCAGCCAGGCTAGAACAATCACAACGGGGCCGACCAGGTACAGGGACTGCTCGACAGCGCTGACGGCAGCGGGGGAAACTGCCACCCGGCCATCCATCATCAGGATGACCATAAGTTCGATCGCCGGCCCGAGGACCGCGAGTAGCAGGCCGCCAATGCGTGCGCCGCTGGTGGCCCGCCCCGCACGTCCGACAAGGAAGACGGCGACGGGAACCAGCGCAAGGAACAGGAAGATGACGATCTCGAACGGGACCGAATAGGCGGCGGACACGAGAGTAAACGAAATCCAGCTCGACACCGCTCCGACGACGGCCGGGCCGATGATCCCGGCGAGGAGGAGCACCAGGGGCAGTGCGGGTTTCGGCACGGTGACCAAAGGCTGCGACCCCGTGACGGCGATCACCGGTGCGCCACGCATCAGCTCCGTCCCGCAGTTCTCGCAAAAGCGAGTGCCGAGGTGTGGCACGCCGCAGCTCGGACAATGGGTGGTCGGCATAGTCGTGGTCATGCGATCCTCCGTTCGGCTCCGTAAGCGATAGTCATCCGCAGAACCCGTCGGTCGGGCCGGTCCCAACGCCGATCTGGATGCCGCCGACGATGTCGGTGGCCGAAGCTCCGTCGCCGATGAACCAGATCTTCTGGGAACCGGATGCGACGGTCAGGTAGTTGACGTTGAGGTAGGCGGTATCTGACGAGCTCGTGAACTGGGCATTCGGATAGGTGGATCTCACAGCGTCGAAGGTCGAGTTCACCCCGACCCCCGACGGCAATCTCGGCGCGCGAGCGTTCTGCGACACGTAAAGCCCGATCACCGTGTCTGATGTGTCGAGGATCACAGCAACCGCGTGACCAACACCTCCGGTCGCAAGTGCCCAGACGTTGCATCCCTCCGCCCACTCTGCCGCCGGGCCGGGATTGGGGACGATCTGCCAGACATCGGCCAGCGACATCCCGACCTTGATCGGGCCGACATGGCCGTACCCTATCTTCCACGCGCTGATCTCGCTCTGACCGGTCGTTCCGCCCCCGCAGAGGCACAGCGTGATCTTGAGGATCCTGGTCGCGGCATCGGCGGGGTTGGCGACATACATGGCGTAACCGGTGTCGGAACCTGGCGAGGTCGCGAACGTCTGGAACGCTCCCGAACTGTCACTTCCCGAAGTGCCAGCGCCGTAGATCGCGGTGGCGGCGCCGAGCGTATCGCCGACTTTGACGCCGTCAGCGGTGGCGACCTTCTTCTTCGGAATGATACCGACGAGCCGGTCGTGGGAGAACAGGAGGGTTCCCTGGTCGCAGTTGACGTACTGGATCTCGAGGATTACCTTTCCGAGTGTGAAACCGCTGACCGCGGCGCGGGCGTCGGCCAGACTCATCCCGATCTGGAGCTGGTCCAGTCCGCGCGAGTTGAGCGCGCCTGCGGTCGAAACCGGATCGGTGAGGGCACGCAGACGTGCGGCGAGCTGGGTGGCGTTCGAAGCGTCGACGAACTCGCCGCCGCCCGCTTGCGCGATGCAGGCGAGATCCTCCTGTGCCTGCTCGTCTGCGTCGACCGCGAACCCGACCGTTTGGATCGTGAAGCCGGGATGATCGGCCTTGATCTTGGTGGCGATATCGCAGGCCGAAGGCGGCGAGCAGGTATCGACGCCATCCGTCACGAGCACGATGAGACCGGTCTGGGCATCCCCCAGCTGGGCCTCGGCGTCTGTGAGGGCCGGGCCGAGCGGAGTAAATCCGGATTGCGAGATCCCGGCAATGGCGGTGGTGAAGGCCGGCTTGTCGATCGGGCCGACCGGGATTAACCGACGGACGTCGGTGCAACCCGCCGCGCGATCCGAATCCTGGTTGCCCGTCGATGTGCCGAAGACGGTGAGGCCGACCGTCGCCGCGTCGCCGAATCCCTGCACCAGAGTGGTCGCCGCAGAGCGGGCCGCATCCATTCGCGAGCCTCCGCCTGGTACGTCGCGGATCATCGAGCCCGACGCATCCAAGATCAGAACGGTGGGCACGTAACGCGCCGCGACGGCCGGCAGGACGGCGGCTCCGGTTTGGCTGGCCGACGGCTCAGGAGTTGTGGCGGCAATCGGCTTCGGCTCGGTCGGAGCGAGGTGCGGGAGAATCGCGATACCCGTCGCCGTCAGCAGGCCGACCACCACTACAGCGGCGACCGCGATTCGGGCGGCGAAGGGGATTCGGCGAAGAATCGAGACGAGCGGGGCGGCTGTCAAGACGGCGGCCGTCGGAGCCGAACTGAGGGCCGCCCCTGCGGCTGGCGACGGCGCGAGGCCTGGCTGCTGAGCGACGATCCAGGCCTTCAGCCCGTCATACGCCGATGGGTTTGCCAAGACAGCCCCGCGCAGTGACGGGATCTCGGCCGCGATCACGGCAAGCTCGGTGGCCGACGTCGCGGCATCGGAGGCGCGGCGGGCGAGCACCTCATCGCGTCGCCTAAGAGCGTCGTCTACCGGCGGCTCACCGAGCGAGCCCAGCCACTGGAGCAGACCGGCGTACGCGACTGGGTTCAAGGCCGCGGCAACCCGGGTCTCTGGGTAGTCCCGGGCCAGCTCGGCGAGCCGCTCCGGCCCGACCGACGGGTCTGCGGCCTCCACCGCGGGCGAGGTCATACCCTCTCGACCCTGATCACGAAGCTCCCGAGCTCGATTTCGAAGCCGTCATCGAGGATGGTCGAAGCGTCGGATGACACCTCAACCTCGGCACCATCGGCGGTGAGCGCGACCACACCATTGGTCGACTGGAGGTCACGCACGACGAGCCGGCCCGCATCCAGATCGAGCACGGCGTGCGACTTGGAGACCAGACCGTCGGGGTCGTCGATCGCGAGCACCGCCGTCGCGCCTGGGTAGGCAGCGACATCCGGCTGGCGGCCGATCACGGTCGTCCCCGCGACCGGATGCGAAGTGCCGTCGGGCAGCACGAGTCGCCATGATCCGCGGGGCCGACGCGGTGGTGCGACCCTGGTGCGGTCGTCGAGTGCGTCGATGGGCACCGCCGTCACTGGCAGTGGGGGCGCAGGCGCAAGCGGTGGAGGCGCAAGCGGCGCGGCCGCAGGTGCACCGAACGTTGGCACGTCGATCATTGCAGAGCCCCGCGCTACTGGCGCGGAGACGGCCGCCAGTGATACCTCGACAACCGGCGTGGGGGCGACCGGCGGAGGTGGGGGCGGCGGCGGGGCGCTCGGTGCCGAAACCTGAAGCGGCGGTGGCGGAGGTGCCGAGGCCGGAACGACAAGCGCCGGAGGCGCTGTGGGTGGAACAGGGACAACGGGAGATGCGACTGCTGCGGCGGCCGTGAGCCGGACGCCGCAGCTGCCGCAGAACGTTGCTCCCACGCGAGTGAGGGCTCCGCAGGAGGGACAGGTCAAGGTCGAGCCGCATCTCGTCGCCATGTCACGCCGCTACGCCGCGACCTTCGGACGGAGGTACCCCTGGACGTAGGGCTTGTAGAAGGAGTTCAGCTCGGTGACGAAGATCCCCCGGCTCTGCTCGCTCCCGCTTTGCTGGACCATGTACACGTTCCCGTTGGCATCGACGTGATCGACGATCGCCGTGTGCCCATAAGGATTTTCTGGCGAGCCCATGTGCGCCGGCCACGCGTCGATGCAGACGATGTCACCCGGTTGCGGCGTGTCCTGGGCCGAGATCTGATCGAAGTGCCCGGTCCCACCATAGTTTGCCCAGACCTGGTCCCCGTTGGCGGGAACAACTGCGCTGGGGCCGTAGAGGTCCGACGTGTACTGCTTGATCAGGTCAACGCACTGAATCCCGTTCGATTTGTCGTAGTCGACGGCGGCACTGGTGCCATCGGGGTAGTGGCTCCGCCAGCCTGCGAACTCAGCACTCGACGCATCGCTCGAGCCCGTATCGGAACCGGAACCGGGACCAGGACTGACCTGAGCAGGAGCAGCAGGACCCGCCGCCCCGCCGCCGGAGCCCTTGACTTTGCTCGCGTCACGCTGCTCCGACGCGTTGTTCAGCGCCGACTGGCCCAGGCCGGCGACGCTGGCTTGAGCCGTGATCAGTGACTTCCGGAAGGTTGGCCAGCTCTGCACGAGGCGCTGCGCGTCGGCGCCGTCCCAGAGCTGCAACAGGCCGCTGACGGTCTTGTCGAGTCCGCCAACGATCTGGTCGACCGACATCGCGGTCTGCTTCAACTGGCGGCCGACGTTCTCGACAGCTTCGACATCCATTCCCATCTGGGCCATGGCAGAACCTTTCTTCCGAACGGGTTGGGGGTGCGATCAGCTGGAGGCTTTGCGCTGTTCCTGCGCGTTGTTCCAGGCAGACTGGCCAAGTCCCTCGATCTGCGTCTGCGCGGTAAGCAGCTCCTTTTTGTGCTGCGGCCACCAGCTAGTGACGAAGGCGTGCGCGTCCTGGCCGTCCCAAATGCCAGTCAGGCCGTTGACCATCTTGTCGATGCTCGCCACGAGCGTTCCGATGTTCTGCGCTTGCGTCTTGAGCTGCTTGCTGACGACCTCGACCGCGTCGACATCCATTCCCATGCGTGCCATTTGAGTTGCCTTTCGTGTGAGTGTTGCTCTGGCTAGGTGATGCGTTTGAAGACTATTGGCTGCTCGCCGCCCTGGAAATGGGGACCGCTACCCATGCCCGTCACTCGGTAATCGCCACCTGCAAGCGGCGGCTTCGGCCCTGACCGATGAGGAATCCCCGACCTGCCGGGAAGGTTCCCCGGCGGATCCGACCGATCGACGTACTCAGCAGTTCGCCGTCCCCGTCATCGGGCTGCAGCACGATGCCCTTGCGGCCGGCCTTCATCGGCGAACCCAGCGTGTAAGACTGGGGCCAGCTCGAGGTCTCCGACTCGGCGACGACGAACTGCTCCTGCTTGAGCAGCGTCTTGATGAGTGCCTCGAGGTCGTACTCCTCGGGTGTCCCACTGAAATCGCTGAGGTTCTCCAGGAAGAGAGCCATGGTTCCTGGAGCGAGATCGCCGGCCTCGACGATCGTGGTCAGCTCGGCGAGACTCTTCGTTATCGCTGCTGAACTGTCCGCGAAATGCGTCCAGATCCCGAGCCTCGCAATCGTCGATCGACGGGGGCTCAGCAAGAAGAGCTTCGTTGTCGGCTGCGCTGCGGCAACTCCACGGGCGATCGTCTCTAACGCGATCGTACGTCCACTCCCAGGAGGGCCTGAGATCACGAACGGACCGGACGGCTTGATCGCGACCGGCTTCAGATCGTCGTCCGCGACGCCGATCATGACCTTTCCGCCGGTCGAAGCCGGCAAGCTGAAGGCCGGAATCCGGTCGCTCAAGCGGTCGATCGACGGTGCTGCCGGGACCCCTGCCGTGGTCATCGCTTCGGCGAGCGCCTCGAGTTCACGACTCTGGATGGCGACATTACCGTCGCCTCCGAGTACCGCGATTTGCACCTCGCTTCCATCGAGGATGCCACGTCCTGGTGGCGATGCCGCAGTCAGCACGTCGGAATCAACACCCACCATCGCATAGTCATCCGCGTTGGCGAGTCGCAACACCAGCCGACGCTGGATCGATGAACTCAGCGACATCGGGATCGACCCCGCGCGATCGCCCGAGACGACCACGTGCACGCCGACGGCGCGCCCGTCGATCGCGATTTGGGAGAACACGGAGAACCACGGCGACGTGACGCTCGATTCGAACGCTTCGCGGAAGGCACCCATTCCATCCAGCAGCAGGATGATGCGCGGTTCTTCAGGACGATTCGCCAGCCGACGGTAGTCGACAATTCCACCTGCACGCGCTTCTGCATAGCGCACAGCTCGGTCGTCGACCAGGTCGCGGAGCCAGCGCAGGAGACGTGCGACCCGCTCTTCATCGTCACCCGAGATGATCGCGCCGACGTGCGGCAACACCTCGAGCATCTGAAGCCCGCCCGCGGCAAAGTCGAGCCCGTAGACCTGGACCGGACCCCCGCGCATCGTGATCGCCGACGATACGGCGACGGCACGCAGCGCCGTGCTCTTGCCGGATCCACCGGTGCCGATCACCGCCATGTTGCCATCGCGGTCCGGTAGGTAGCTGACCGTGGGCTGCGCCTGCTGCGCAGCGTCATCCACGACTCCAAGTAGGAGCTCGGTGTCGGTGCGCCGTGATGGCAGCTTCGAGAAGTCGTAGGCCGGAGCGAGCTCGGGCAACCATGGCTTGCGCGGGGCAGGCAGCTCCGCGCCCCTCGCGGCCGCCTTGATCGTCTTGACCACTCGCTGGATGTCAGTCGGCCCATTCGGTGCGGCGACCTCTGCCGTTGAACTGGGTGATTGCCACGCCGTCGCCGAGCCGAAGCGCAGGTCCTCCACCTCGATTTCGGTGGGTGCCGGGATGTCACTGGTCCAGCCGCCGGCATAGCCCGACTGGAAGACACGAATGCGGCCCGGACCGGTCTTAGCCGCAGCGCGCCCAGGAAGCGCCGGGTCGAATCCCGCCGCCATCGGTGTGCCCAACACGTCATCGCTGTCCGACTCGTCGGCCATGCGCAGGGCGACGCGCAGGTTGGTGTTGGCGCGCAGGTTGTCGCGAATCACGCCGGCCGGTCGCTGCGTCGCCAGGATGAGGTGGAGTCCGAGCGAGCGGCCTCGCTGCGCGACATCCACGACGCCGTCAACGAATTCGGGAACCTCGGTCGCCAGAGCCGCGAACTCGTCGACGATAATAACGAGACTCGGCGGAACCTCCGGATCGCCGAGCTTCTCCATCTCGATGATGTCCTTGACCTTCTTGCGGTTGAAGAGATGTTCGCGGTAACGCAGCTCGGCACGCAGCGAGGTCAGCGCGCGACGCACCAGGTGCGGACTGAGGTCGGTGACCAGGCCGACAGTATGCGGCAGGTCGAGACATTCCGCGAACGCCGAACCGCCCTTGTAGTCGACGAACAGGAACGAGACGCGCTGCGGCGAATGCGCCGAGGCAAGCCCGAGTACCCAGGCCTGCAGAAACTCGCTCTTGCCGGATCCGGTGGTCCCGCCTACCAGGGCGTGTGGCCCGTCGGTGCGTAGGTCGAGTGCGAAGGGCTCGGCTGCTGCCTGGCCGAACACGGCGCGCAGGTTGGGACGGGACCGACCGATTGCTGCTGAGGCCCTGGGACCGGTCAGGATCGAGTTGGTCTCCTGCCAGCGTTGCAGCACAGCCTCAGTATCGGATCCGAGCTCGGTGCCGACGACCTGGAGCAGCGAGACGGATCGCGGCAGGTCGCTTGAATCGTCAACCCGTGCTCCGGCGTCGACCACCGGGGCGAGCTGACGTGCGAAGTCGAGCGAGTCGACTTCGCCGAGCGGTTCGCAGGCGACCGGCTGGATGGCAAGGCCGCTCCGCACGTAGCCCGTGAGTGCTCCCTCCGCGCCCGAGCTGACCTCGATGAAGGTGCGACAGGCGGCCGGGATGCGAGCCACCGAGTCCGCGACCCAGAGCAGATGTACGCCGACGGCGGGCCCGCGCTCGGCGATTCCCACCAGTCGGGCACGCTCGACGGGAGCGTCATCCTCGACCACGACGAGCACCACCGGCAGGACCACTGTGCTGTTCTTCTCGACAGCAAGGCGAGCCTCGATGAGCCCTTCGAGGTCGGAGATCAGGGTGACCGACGGCGCCCCTCCGGTCACCAGGGGCGATGAGCCGAGCGGGCTGTAAGCCGACCCGCTGTGCGGGAGCCACTTGAGCCATTCCCAACCACGGGAGCTCAGCGATGAGCAGATCGACGTGAGCACCAGCTCGGCGGGCGAGTGGGATCCGACCAGATGAGCGACAAGTCCACGGGCGACTGCGCGGGAACCTTCTCCCGCGCCGCCGATACCGAGCGAACCGCACTCGCGCAGGTTCTCGGTGACAGGTACGCCGTCGATCCATGCGGTCTTCACCGCGAGGTCCTCGAGCGACTTCCAGAGGTCGGCGGGGCCTTTGCGCTGACCAGGCATCTCGAGTTCATGACGGCTGGGCATCCGGCCGATGCCAAGACGAAGCGCCAGGAAGGAGTCGTGCTCTGGCCGCCGCGTCCAGAGCAGCGGGGTTAGTTCGCGGGCACTAACCACGACGTCGCCGACGGCCGGGGTCTCGGAAAGTCGACCGGCCCGCTCGAGGTCGTGCAATCGCACCACCTCGGAGTCAATGGCCCTGACCGAGTCCTCGAACTGGGCGCGTGCCTCCCGCCACTGCCGACGCCCCTGGATGCGATTGTCGACATAACCGGCGATCAGCAGCAGCGGCGAGAGGGCAATGAACGCGATCGAGAGCGGATTGCCCGGATTCACCGCGAGCAGAACACCGCCCATGATCAAGGGCGCCAGAAGTGCGAGGTAGGGCAAGCGCGGCGGCTTCGGGTGCTCCGGCGGCTCGGGTGCCTTGAGCGCCGATCCGCCGTACTGCGGGTCGAGCCGCGGCGAGCGGTTGAAATGCACGGTTCCGGTGCGGGGTGGCTCGGCGTCGATGCGCGATGGCTCGATGGTGAGGACCGTGTCTCCAAGGGTCACTCGATCGCCCGCCGTCAGGATCGCGCGATCCACGGGCAGATCATTGACCAAAGTGCCGTTGGCAGAGCCCGCGTCGACTAACTCGATCGTGTCGGCAACGGTGACCCGCGCGTGGGTTTTCGAAATGAGTGGGTCGGCGAGGGTGACCCGGTTGCCCTGATCGCGGCCAACCGATGACGAGCCGTACGGCAAGGGAATGGCCTGCCCGGTGCCGAGACCCTCGATGATCCTCAGCGTCGCGCCCACCGGCGCTCGCCCTTCCGCGAACGTGGTCGGGGGGGCCAACGAGACGATCGCACCACTCGACAGTCCCGACTCCCCCAGTGGCGCTACTGGGTCGAGGATCGTGGCGCCCTCAATCCCCTCCGAGTGGCGGTGCAGGCGCAGCGTGAGGCTCGCGGGCGAGCCAGCTCCGGCAGGATGCTGCGGGTCCGCCTCAGCCAGCCGGTGCGCGACCTCGGCGATCGTGCTTCCCGGCTCGGCGGTGACCACGACATCTGCCGTGCTCCCGCCTGGACGCACCAGGGTCAGTCTGACCTTCATCGCGTTGCCGCCTTCCGTATTAGCTGTGCAGGCCTGGCTGCGGCCACGCGGGACGAGACGGCAGCAGCCCGATCAACTCGAGACCGCACGCGGAAGCTGCTGAGACGGCGGCGGAACCAGCTGGCCGAACGGCGAGCAGCATCCTCGGCCTCGGCGAGCTTCACCCAGAGCCCGTCGACGGTTGAGTCTGAGACCTCGGTTCCGGAGAAAACGGCGGCATCAGTGGCAACCGCGATTTCGCGAAGTC
>JAODMX010000486.1 GCA_025464735.1 Frondihabitans sp.
GGTCTACAACAGTGCCGCCGTCGTCGACGGTTCGGGTGTCCTCTCGGTCTACCGGAAAACACACCTCTGGGATAAAGAGAAACTGATCTTCACCCCCGGCGCAGCAGTGGCCCCCGTTGTCGACACCCCGCAGGGCCGCCTCGGGATCCTGATCTGTTACGACCTGGAGTTCCCCGAGATGACTCGAAGCGTCGCCCTTCGGGGAGCCGAGCTGATCGTCGTTCCGACGAACTGGCCGCGGGAGGTCGTCCCTCCGGGCGAGCGCGTCGAGGAGATCACCAAGGCGATGGCTGCGGCCAACACCAACCACGTCGCCATCGCGTGTTGCGACCGAAGCGGTCTCGAGCGTGGCCAGGAGTGGAACGAGATGGGCACGATCGTCGACGAGCTCGGCTGGGTCGTCGCGAGCGTCGACGAGAACGGCGTCACGACCGCGGACCTCGATCTGACCCTCGCGCGCGACAAGACCGTGACGCCGCTCTGCGACTCGTTCGGCGACCGCCGCCCGGAGCTGTACGGGGCTCTGACGGAGCCCAAGACCGAGGACGGGTCGGACATCTTCAGTCGCCTCGATCACCTCCACACCGCCAAGTGACGACTAACACCGGAGACACGGCCTGGGTCCTGCTCTCGGCAGCCCTCGTCTTTCTCATGATCCCGGGGCTCGCACTGTTCTACGGCGGCCTCGTTCGATCCAAGAACGTCGTCACCACCATGGTGCAATGCTTCGTGTCCGTCGCTGTGGTCGGAGTCGTCTGGACCGTGATCGGCTACACGCTCGTCTTCGGATCCGACCGCGGGGGCGTCATCGGGAGCCTCGCGCACGTGATGCTTCGTGACGTCGGCGCGACCCCCACCAGCGCAGCTCCTGCGATTCCCGCCCTGGCGTTCTTCGCCTTCCAGATGATGTTCGCCGTGATCACGCCGGCCCTCATCGCCGGCGCGTTCGCCGAGCGGATGACCTTTCGGGGGTACGTCCTCTTCACCGGGCTGTGGTCACTCGCCGTCTACGTGCCGCTCGCCCACTGGGAGTGGGGTGGCGGCTTCCTGGGAGCGAAAGGGCTCGGCGCGCTCGACTTCGCCGGCGGCGCCGTGATCCACGAGTCGGCTGGTGCAGCAGCATTGGCCGCCGCGATCTATTTCGGTCGACGGAAGAAACCCGTCACCAGGCCTTACAACGTCCCGATGGTGCTCCTCGGGGCCGGGATCCTGTGGTTCGGCTGGTTCGGATTCAACGGCGGGAGCGCCCTCGCCGCCAACCACGTCGCGGTGACCGCTGTCGTCAATACGCAGCTCGGCGCCTCCGGTGGGCTGCTGACCTGGATGATCGTCGACTGGCTGCGAAAGAAGAAGCCGTCCGGCATCGGAATCGCGACAGGCGCCATAGCAGGTCTGGCCGCCATCACCCCCGCGTCCGGCTACGTCGCCCCCTGGGCCGCTCTCGTCATTGGCGCGGCCGCTGGCGTGCTCTGCCACCTGGCCGTCGAACTCAAGAAGCGTCTTCGCTATGACGATGTCCTTGACGTCGTCGGCGTTCACATGGTCGGCGGTTTCCTTGGTGTCATTCTCACCGGCGTCTTTGCCAGCCTGGCGGTGAACGCTGCCGGTGCCGCGGGAGGCTGGGTGCAGCTCGGGCGTCAGTCAGTTCTCGCCGTCGTCGCTCTGGCATATCCTTTCCTGGTGACGCTGGCGGTGCTGTGGATCACCGACCGCGTCGTCGGTCTTCGCGTGACCCCGGCCGAAGAGGCCGAGGGGCTGGACGAGTCACAGCTCTCCCCCGAAGTCGACGAACACGACGCCGGTCAACTTCATCCGATCGCTGGCGCGGTCTGACCCAATGGCACGAGGCGCGCCGCCGTGGCCTCTGATTCCCGTTGGACGTGCGAGCGGGCGTGCTCAACGGCGTCATCGAGGCTGTCGAAGAGGTGGTTTTCGTGCCGGAGTGACGAGATGACGCCAACTCGTGCGGCCAGACCCAGGTGATCCGGCCGGATCCCTTTGAGCAGGACCGTCACCCCCCGGCGTTCGAGGGTGTTCACCATCTCGGCGATGACACGAGCACCCGTGGCGTCAAGGATCTGCAACTGCGACAGTCGGATGATCACGACGCTGACCCCGGTGATGCTCGTCACTCGACCGAGCATTCTCTCCGCAGCGCCGAAGAAAAGCGCACCGTCGAGCCGAAACAGCGCGATGTGTTCGTCGCCCGCCTGTCCCTCGCCGGGAAGTTCTTCGCGGTGCACGCCACCTGAGACCGCCATCTGACGCAGTGCAAGGAATGCTGCGACCGCGATGCCGATTCCGACCGCGACGATCAGATCGAACGACACGGTGATGACGGCGGTGATCGCGAACACGACTGCATCGGACTTCGTGGATCCGAGCACGTTCTTGATCGTTTTCAGGGACATCATTCGAGCCGCCGTCACCATGAGAACACCGGACAGCGCCGCAAGCGGAATCTGCGAGACGACGGTCGTGGCCAGGTACACGACGGTGAGTAATACGACGGCGTGAATGATCGCGGAGATTCGTGTTTTGCCTCCCGCCCGCACATTGACCGCCGTCCGTGCGATGGCCCCTGTCGCGGGCATGCCACCGAAGAGCCCGGACGCGATCGAGGCGAGGCCTTGGCCCACGAGTTCACGATCGGCGTCGTACGGACCAGTGTCGGAGATCGAGGCCGCCACTCGGGCCGAGAGCAACGACTCGATCGCGGCCAAAGCCGCAACTGTGAGTGCGGGGCCGATCAAGGTTGCGACGGTGGCAGCGGTGAACCCGGGGATGGACGGTTCTGGCAGGTGATCCGGAAGGATCCCGATTCTGGGAAGGGGTACTCGCATCACGGCGACGAGGACGGAAACGACGACGATCGCCAGGAGAGACCCGGGAATCTTCGGGTGGATTCTCGGCGCGAAGATCATGACCACGGCGACTGCGATCACGGTTCCAAAGGGCCACCAAACGCTGATCCAGCTCACGGTCGCCGCGGCCTGAAGCGCAGACACGACGGCGTTGCTGCTGGGGCCAGGATCGGCACCGATTGCGGCAGGCACTTGCTGGAGAAAGATAATGACGGCGATGCCGAGAGTGAATCCCTCGATCACCGGCCACGGGATGAATGACACGACTCGGCCGAGTTTGAGCGCGCCGCCCACGACGACAACGACGCCGGCCATCACGCTGACGATGGCGACCGCACCCGGACCGTGGAGTGCGACGATGGGGCCGAGAACGACGACCATTGCTCCGGTCGGTCCGGAGACCTGGATGTTGGACCCGCCGAAGACGGCAGCCACCACGCCGGCGATGATCGCCGTGACGAGACCGCTTTCCGCTCCGGCGCCGGAGCTCACCCCAAAGGCGAGCGCCAAAGGGAGCGCGACGATCCCGACCGTGACCCCGGCGACGACATCACCGCGCCACGTCCGACGAGATGAGCGGTAGTCCTTCCAACTCGGGAGGAGCGACTGGACGTAAGCCCCGGCCGTCACGCCGTCACGCGCGGACCCGCCTGCGTGTGTGCACGCGCGAAGCTTCGGCCAGTGACGGTCGCTACGTCGATGCGGACGACGTCGGGCGTCGGCGTGGGGATCCAGGTCGTCAATTGCAGTTCGTCGGCGACGTCGAGCTCTGCGGGGGCCGTGAGATGCCGACCGAAGCCTTTCGCGACGACACTCCAGGCCGTGTCGTCGTCGTACCCGTCGATTTCGAGGGTGACACTCGGGTTGATTCGTACCTCCGCGAGTTTGAGCCCGGGTGAAGTCCGAAAGTAGAGGGACCGTCCGTCGACGCGGAAGGTGACCGGGAAGACATCGATGTCGGCTCCGACAGACACGGCGAGGCGACCCAGTGGAGCTTGACGCAGTTTTTGCCAGCACTCGGCGTTCGTGAGGGTGGTGATGATGCCCTGCGGATCCTGCATG
>JAODMX010000515.1 GCA_025464735.1 Frondihabitans sp.
CCTGGATCAGCGTGCGAACGATCTGCGTACCGAGACCCGAGCCAACCTTGCCCTCGGGCAGGCCGACGCCGTTGTCACGCACCTTGACGGTGAGTTGCTCGTCCGTTCTGACCGCGATGATCTCGACGTCGCCATCGCGCCCGTCGAGGCCGTGCTCGACCGCATTGGTGACAAGCTCGGTCAGCGCCAGGGCAAGCGGCGTTGCATACTCGCTCGGCAGAGTCCCGAAGCTCCCCGTGAATTGCGGACGCACCGTCGTGTTGTGGCTCGACGCCACCTCGGCGATCAACAGGAGCACCCGGTCGAACACGGTGTCGAAGTCGACGTTCTGGTTGAGGCCCTCGGACAGGGTGTCGTGGACGACGGCGATCGACGCGACGCGACGCATGGCCTGGTTGAGGGCGTCACGAGCGACGTCCGTCTGGGTGCGGCGCGCCTGGATCCTGAGGAGCGACGCCACCGTCTGGAGGTTGTTCTTGACCCGGTGGTGAATCTCACGGATCGTCGCGTCTTTGGTGATCAGCTCCCGCTCCTGGTGGCGGAGCTCGGTCACGTCGCGACAGAGGACGATCGCGCCGACCCGCTCTCCACGATCACGGAGCGGGATCGCTCGGAGCGAGACCGTGACACCCTTGGCTTCGACGTCCGTCCGCCAGGGAGCACGCCCGGTGACGACAAGCGGGAGCGACTCATCGACGACAAGCTTGCCCGAGAGCAGCCCCGTCGTGACTTCGGCCAGGGACTCCCCCTCCAGCTCGCCGAGGAAGCCCATCCGGTTGAAGGCGGAGAGGCCGTTCGGGCTCGCGAAGACGACCACTCCGTCGACGTCGAGCCGGAGAAGACCGTCGGAGGCGCGAGGAGCACCGCGGCGGGGGCCAGTCGGCGCACCGAGGTCGGGGAAGTCTCCCGCCGCGATCATCGCGAAGAGGTCATTCGCGCACTGATTGAAGGTCAGCTCCTGGCGACTCGGGGTGCGGGCCTCACTGAGATTCGTATGCCGCGTGATGACGGCGATCGGTTTCTCGCTGACGTCGGGCCTACTGGCCCCGAGGCGCCGGAGCACCGGAACCGCGCGCACTCGCGTGGGGGTCTCTTCGTACCAGTCCGGTGCAGCCGAGTCGACGATCTGTGCTGTGTCGAAGGCCTGCCCGACCTGCGCGCGCCACTCGGGCCGGACCTCCTGCCCGACGAAATCCCGGTAGAAGAGCGTTGCCGAACTCGACGGACGAGCGTGCGCGACGGCCACGAAACTGCCGGCATCGGTCGGAACCCAGAGCACCATGTCGGCGAAAGCGAGATCGGAAAGCAGCTGCCAGTCGCCGACGAGCAGGTGAAGCCACTCGACGTCGGCCTCACTGGAGCGGCCTTGGGCGAGTACGAGATCACTGAGCGTCGACACGCTCCTCAGCCTATCCGGAGCGGCCCGGGGAGGAGCACGACCTCCCCGCTCGATCCAGTGCCGGTCAGTTGGCCGCTGAATGGCCGCGTCAGGCTCTCGCGGGCAGATAATCGAGGTATGGATCCTGAGAACCGCGAGAGCCGTCTCCGCCGGTTCCTCACCGTCGCCCAGGTGGCAACGATGCTGAGCCTCTCGGACGACGACGTCGAGGGGCTCCTCATCAGCGGCGAGATTCCCGCGATCCGGATCGGTCCCGACGAAGCCTGGCGCGTCGAGCAGAACGTTCTCGACGGCTATCTCGAGGCCAAGTACGAGGAGTCCCGCCGCAGCGCCCTCTGGAATGGTTTCGACTTCGGAGGCATCGCCGATTTCGACCCGGCGGAGCGACCCCCGCACCCTTCGCCCGAGGGCTGACTCCTCGAATACCGCCTAGAACGGGTTGTCCACAGATCCGAAGCCGCCCGCGTGTCGCGCGACGAGAATGTCATATGTTGATGCTAGGCCCGCTTCGGCGGGACGCTCAGTCCGTTCCAGAGCGAGAGCAGTTTCCATGATCACGTCGTCCGCCGCCCGTCTTCTCGACCCGCAGGATCCCGCGCCCAGCGCCCCCGACACCGGCCACGAGTCGCATCTGTATCCCGTCGCGCCTCTCGACGGTGCCCTGCTCTCACCGCGGCCCGACCCGCACTTCGACCGGCAGCCGACACCCCGATCGAACCTGCCGGATCCGGCTCCGCTCGTCACCAATCTCGCGCGCTGCGTGGTCGAGATCCTCGCCGGCGCGCGCGAGATCGAGCAGATTGCACGGTGGGTGACCGACGATGTCTATCGCCACCTCCTGAAGCGAGTAGTCCTGGCCGCGCGTGCTCGGAGTGCACGGGGCTCCACAACGGCTCGGCCGACTTTTTCAGTCGGGTCGATCCGCCTCACAGAGCCGAGTGACGGTGTGATCGAGGCCGTCGTCATCATGCACGGGCGAGTGCGCAGTCGAGCCGTTGCGCTCCGCCTCGAGGGTCTCGACCGTCGCTGGCGGGCGACCGCCGTGCACGTGCTCTAGCCGCGGGCCCGCATCACGTCACGCGGCCTGCCGTCATTCGCGCCGCATGCGCCCGCGGCGCCTGGCGCGTGTCCGTCCCGTGCGTCCAGCGGCCGTGCCGCGCGTCCCGCGCTCGTCCCGAGGGATGCCCTGTTCTGCCGCAGGGCAGGCCCTCGCCCGACGATTCGGGCCACGTCGTGCGCGCCGCCGCGCCCCTTCG
>JAODMX010000532.1 GCA_025464735.1 Frondihabitans sp.
GTCATGAACGGAGCCGGGTAGTAGACGCGCCCCAGCTTGCCCTCGTTGCGGATCTCGATCTTGGACGCGATCGGGTGGATCGACGAGGTCGAGTGGTTGATGTACGAGATCGAACCGGTCGGCGGGACGGCCTGGAGGTTCTGGTTGTAGATGCCGTGCTCCATGACGCTGGCCTTCAGGGCGCGCCAATCCTCCTGAGTCGGGATGGCGACGTTCGCGTCGGCGAACAACGCCGCACCGCGAGCCGTCGACGGCGCCCACTCCTGCTCGGTGTACTTGTCGAAGAACTCACCCGTGGCGTACTGGGAGTCTTCGAAGCCACCGAACTTCGTCTTGCGCTCGATAGCGATCTTGTTGGACGCGCGGAGGGCGTGATAAAGCACCGTGTAGAAGTAGATGTTCGTGAAGTCGATGCCCTCCTCGCTGCCGTAGTACACGCGTTCACGGGCGAGGTAGCCGTGCAGGTTCATCTGGCCGAGGCCGATGGCGTGCGAGGAGTCGTTGCCGACCTCGATCGACCGGACCGACGCGATGTGGCTCATGTCGCTGACGGCGCTGAGCCCGCGAATGGCGGTCTCGACCGTGCGACCGAAGTCGGGGGAATCCATCGACAGAGCGATGTTCATCGAGCCGAGGTTGCAGCTGATGTCTTTACCGATCTGGTTGTACGAGAGGTCTTCGTTGAACGTGGTCGGCGTGTTGACCTGCAGGATCTCTGAACACAGGTTGGACATGTTGATCCGGCCCTTGATGGGGTTGGCCTTGTTCACCGTGTCTTCGAAGACGATGTAGGGGTAGCCCGACTCGAACTGGATCTCCGCGATGGTCTGGAAGAACTCGCGAGCGTTGATCTTGGTCTTCTTGATGCGAGCGTCGTCAACCATCTCGCGATACTTCTCGCTGATCGAGATGTCGCCGAACGGAACGCCGTAGACGCGCTCGACGTCGTAGGGCGAGAACAGATACATGTCCTCGTCTTTCTTGGCGAGCTCGAACGTGATGTCGGGGACGACGACACCGAGGGACAGCGTCTTGATGCGGATCTTCTCGTCGGCGTTCTCACGCTTCGTGTCGAGGAAGCGCAGGATGTCGGGGTGGTGCGCGCTGAGGTAGACGGCACCGGCACCCTGGCGGGCACCGAGCTGGTTCGCGTAGCTGAAGCTGTCTTCGAGGAGCTTCATAACGGGGATGATGCCCGACGACTGGTTTTCGATCTGCTTGATCGGCGCGCCGGCCTCGCGAATGTTCGACAGCGAGAGAGCAACGCCGCCGCCACGCTTCGAGAGCTGCAGCGAGGAGTTGATACCGCGGGAGATCGACTCCATGTTGTCTTCGATGCGGAGGAGGAAGCAGCTGACGAGCTCGCCGCGCTGCGCCTTCGCGGTGTTGAGGAAGGTCGGTGTGGCCGGCTGGAAGCGACCGGCGATGATCTCCTCGACAAGCTCGACGGCAAGCTTCTCGTCGCCCTGGGCGAGGCCAAGGGCAGTCATGACGACGCGGTCTTCGAAGCGCTCGAGGTAGCGCTTGCCGTCGAACGTCTTGAGCGTGTACGAGGTGTAGTACTTGAACGCGCCGAGGAAGGTCTGGAAGCGGAACTTCTTCGAGTAGGCGAGATCGTTCAGCTTCTCGATGAAGGCGAAGTCGTACAGGTCGATCGTCGCCTGCTCGTAGTAGTCGTTCTCGACCAGGTAGTCGAGGCGCTCCTTGAGGTTGTGAAAGAACACGGTGTTCTGGTTCACGTGCTGCAGGAAGTACTGCTTCGCCGCCTCGCGATCCTTGTCGAACTGGATCTCGCCGTTCGCCCCATAGAGGTTGAGCATGGCGTTCAGCGCGTGGTAGTCCATGCCGCTGTTCGGCCCCGCGATCACCTCGAGGTCATCGACTGCTGTGTCCAAAATTCTTCCAATCCGTTTTGTACTGCTGCTACGTCGTCTGGGGTGCCGAAAAGCTCGACACGGTAGAGAAGCGGAACCTGGCATTTGGCGGCGATGATGTCGCCGGCAAGGCAGTAGCCCTCACCGAAGTTCGTGTTGCCCGCGGCGATCACGCCGCGAATGAGAGACCGGTTGTCCTCGTCGTTGAGAAACCGGATGACCTGCTTCGGAACGGCGCCTCGGCCCTCGCCCCCGCCATAGGTCGGCAGGACGAGAACGAAGGGGTCACGGGCGTGGAGCGGTTCGTCGCTCGGAAAGAGGGGGACCCGCTCGGCTGGGAAGCCCAGCTTCTCGACGAATCGGGCGGTGTTGCCCGAGACGCTGGAGAAGTAGATGAGGTGGGTCATTGCGTCACCCTCCGTGACGGGCGTCAGGCGACGGCAGCGGCGAGGCCCGCGATCTTGTCGGGGCGGAAGCCGCTCCAGTGGTCTTCGTCGGTGACGACGACCGGCGCCTGCAGGTAGCCGAGGGCCTTGACCGTCTCCAAAGCCTTCTCGTCGACGGAGACATCGAAGACTTCGTATTCGATGCCCTTGTTGTCGAGAGCGCGGTAGGTGGCCGTGCACTGAACGCAGGACGGCTTGGTGTAGACGGTGATGGCCATGGTTTCCCCTTATCTGGACGCCTTTCGGCGACGTGGTGACTACTAAGAAGTAACGCTCTGGTGGGGTAGTGGATTCCCCTGGAATCCGCCGCCGACGCTCTCGAGCTCGTGTGGTTGTTGCTGCTGATCGATACTACATCTAGGGTCCGACATCGGAAAGCACAACTAGATGCAGTGTTACAGCCGTGTAATTACGAGCGCTGGATTATCCACAGGTTGTGAGACTCCGGAGGGTGGTTATCCCCGGAAAATCGCTTCTCTGCACAGCTTCCTCCCCACCTCCGACATCGCCTTCTGTGGATAACTCGCCCTGTCCCCATTTCGGGGCGTCGGCGTGTCGCGGATCCGGCACCACAGGATCCTGCAGTCCGTCTTGTGGAGAGCTGGCCGAGGCCCTCGGCGCTTCCGTAGACTTGACGCCTTGTGGGCGCCTATTCGAACCTTCTGAAGACGCCGGGAGTCGCGCGGATCATCACCGCACAACTGACCGCCCGGCTTCCCTTCGGCATGCTCTCCCTGGCCTTCCTCCTCCACGTCGAGCACATCACTCACTCCTACGGCGCGGCAGGCGTCGTCTTGGCTGCGACGAGCGTCGGCCAGGCGATCTCCGGCCCGCTGACCAGTCGATGGATGGGCCAATGGGGCATGCGCCCGGTCCTGCTGCTCACCCTCGCCGTCTGCGCCTCGAGCCTTGTCGTCTTTGCGCTGGTGACGATGACGCTCCCGTTCTACATGCTCGTCGGCTTCCTCGCGGGGCTCAGCGTCCCGCCCATCCAGCCCGCGGTCCGCACCATCTATCCGAAGATGGTCAACTCGTCGCAGCTCACGCCTCTGTTCTCCCTCGACGCCTCGGCGCAGGAGATCATCTGGGTCGCCGGCCCAGTCATCACGACCTTCATCGGCACGCAGATCGGCACCATGTGGGCGATCCTCACGGCGGCGACCTTCCTCGTCGGTGGCGGCATCTGGTTCATCGCCTCTCCCGAGGTCGGGCGAGTGCGCATCCCCAGGAGCAAGAGGTCGTTCGGCAAAGTTCTTGCGCGACCGACAGTCCTCCTCTCGACGATCACCGGATTCCTGCTCATCGGCACCTGTGCGTCGGTCGAGGCGGGTGTGATCAGCGCCTTCGGCGACGGCAGCCCGAACAGCGGCTTCGTCCTCGCAGTGTTCGCCATTGGTTCGCTCGCCGGTGGTCTCCTGCTCGGTCACCTCGCGGTGGGTCCGTGGGCGCTGCCCGTTCGCATGGTCATCGTCTTCATCGGAATCACCCTCACCGTCTTCATGCCGACGTCGTTCGTCTGGCTCTGCGTCACGCTGCTCATCGCCGGTCTCGGCATCGCACCGGCTCTTGCCGTCATGTTCGCGATCGTCTCGTCGAGCGTCCGATTCAGCGACACGGCCGAGGCCTACGGGTGGGCCGGCACGGGCCAGCTGATCGGTGCCGCTCTGGGCTCCGCCATCGCGGGAGTGCTCATCGACCGAACCGGTACCGTCGGCGGCCTCGGTGTCGCGGCGGCGTTCGCGTTCATCGGAATCCTGGTGCCTCTCGTCTTCAAACGCGTCCTCCCCGACCTTCGCGGCGCCGACGCGAGTCCCCTCGCCGATACTGAGCCCGTTCCCATCCAGGCCAGCTGACGATCACCCGGCAGGCCCATAATCGAGGCATGTCAGATCACGCGGTGCCCTCCATCCGGCTCAACGACGGTAACTCGATCCCTCAGCTCGGGCTGGGCGTGTACAAGGTCGACGACGACGGAGCCGAGCGCGCGTCGAGCACTGCTCTTGAGGTCGGCTACCGACACCTCGACACGGCCGAGTACTACGGCAACGAAGCCGGGGTGGGTCGCGCACTTCGCTCCTCCGGTCTCCCCCGCGACGACGTCTTCGTCACCACCAAAGTCTGGAACGACCAACAGGGCTACGAATCGACCCTGCTGTCGTTCGATCGCAGCATGAAACGTCTGGGCCTCGATGTCGTCGATCTCTACCTCATCCACTGGCCAGCGCCGCGCCAGGATCTCTACATCGAGACCTACCGGGCGCTCGAGAAGATCCGTGAAGAGGGGCGGGCGCGTTCCATCGGCGTCTGCAACTTCCAGACCCACCACCTGGAGCGACTGCTCGGGGAGACCGACGTCGTGCCCGTGATCAACCAGATCGAGGTGCAGCCCTGGCTTCAGCAGCGCGAGCTGCGCGCCTTCGGCGATGCCCGCCACATCGTGACCGAAGCCTGGTCTCCGCTGGCGCGGGGCCGGATCCTGGACGAACCGACCCTGACGACGCTCGCGGCCAAATACGGCGTCTCGACGGCGCAGATCGTGATCCGGTGGCACCTTCAGTCAGGTCTCGTAGTGATCCCGAAGTCGGTGACCCCGTCGCGCATCGCCGAGAACTTCGACGTCTTCGGCTTCGAGCTGTCGGCCGACGATCTCGCGACGATCGACTCGCTCGATTCGGGCGAGCGGGTCGGTTCGCACCCGGACGAGGTCGGCTGAGGCGCCCGCGCCGCGGCGGAACAGGGTGCGGCGGCACTCACGCCTCTGCCGGTAGCGTGGAAGCTCGCACCAGAAGGAGTTCACATGACGATTCGCGCCGCCGCTGACGGTTCCGCCCTCGGTAATCCCGGGCCAGCAGGATGGGCGTGGTACGTCGACGACGATCGTTGGGCGGCTGGCGGCTGGCCTCGGAACACCAACAACGTCGG
>JAODMX010000032.1 GCA_025464735.1 Frondihabitans sp.
GAGAAGGTCGTCAGTTCGATTCTGACAGGCGGCTCCGATAAGGCCTCCCCTGCCCGTCCGTTGGACGGGCTTTGTTATCGTCGCGGTGTTTTTTGACGGCGCCGGTCCCCGCCCGGCGCCGGGCGACGGCGGGCGACGGCGGGACGCGTCGCGGGGTCGGGGGAGCGACGGCCGCATGCGTCGCTAGGCAGGCCCCGTGAAGATCGGTCTTGAGGCACCGACCAGCACCTCGGATGTTACAGAATGCCGCAGATGCGGACATGGCGAGCCCAGGGGTCCGCAGATCACGCTAATCTCGGCATTCAGGGGCAGACGCTCCGTGCCGTCCGAAGAAAGAGCCGAAGCATGTCACCACGTGTCCGTCACCTCCGTCGATCCTCCGTCATCGCAGCGGCCATCGTGAGTGTCGCCCTCGTCGCGACCGGCTGCTCCAGCTCGACACCGACGAGCGGCAACTCCAGCAGCGCAGCGAAATCGGGCGGCAGCTCCACGGTCATCACGGGTACCGGCGACGTGAAGGTGCTCTACGCGGGTTCGCTGCTCGACCTCATGGAGAAGACGGTCGGGCCGGCTTACGACAAGGCGACCGGGTTTACCTTCCAGGGCCAGGGTGCCGGATCCAACGCTCTCGCCACCATGATCAAGGGCAAGACGATCAAGGCCGACGTCTTCATCAGCGCGGCCCCCGCCGTCAACGCGAC
This sequence comes from Frondihabitans sp., assembly GCA_025464735.1. Next base: position 702 of record JAODMX010000032.1, read on the forward strand.
GCTGGAGGGCAGCGCTAACGGCAACTTCGTGTCGTGGTACGCGACGTTCGCCAGCTCGAAGCTGGTCATCGGCATCAACCCCAAGAGCTCGTTCGCCAGTCAGCTCACCTCGAAGCCGTGGTACGACGTTGTCGGTGAGCCGGGGTTCAAGCTCGGCTCGACCGACGCTCTCACCGACCCGAAGGGCGCCCTCAGTGTGAAGGCGCTCGACGCGGCGGCGAAGACGGAGAACAAGCCGGCGCTTGCGACCCTCGCGAAGTCGTACAACAACGTTCAACCGGAGGAATCGTTGGTCGCGCGCCTGCAGGCGGGTCAGCTCGACGCCGCGTTCTTCTACGCCAGCGAGGCGAAGGCTGCCAACCTCACGACAATCCCCTTGACCGGTCAAGACCTGAAGGCGAGCTACACGGTCACGGTGCTGAAGGGAGCGCCCAACGCCAAGGGTGCCAGTTCATTCGTCAAGTACCTTCTTGGGCCGGCCGGGCAGAAAGACATGACGAAGTTCGGTTACGACCTCACAGTGCCCGCTGCGGTGACGGGCAGTGGCGTGCCGACGGATCTCGCGAGCATTCTGGGTACCAAGTGATTGGGCACGAAGTGATCCCGCGCGGCCATCGAGCGGACCAGAACTAAGCTGACCGCAATGTCCCGCAGCCCGCTCACCTACCTGGGCGGGCTGCTCGCGCTCTACCTGCTCGTTCCGATCGTGGCGTTCGTCGTTCGTTTCACCGGTTCGACGGACCGAGGCTTCGAGGCGCCGGGTCTTGCCGGCGCCTTCTGGACGTCGGTCGCCAGCGCGAGTATCTCGACCGCACTGATCGTCCTGTTCGGTGTCCCGCTGGCCTACGCGCTGGCCCACTCGCGAGGCTGGCTGTCCAAGGCCGTCGGAGTCCTCGTCCAGCTGCCGCTCGCGCTCCCGCCGGTGATGAGCGGTGTGGTCCTCATCTACCTCGTCGGGCCGTACACCTTCCTCGGCACGCTGTTCAACGACGAACTGACCGGCACGCTCGCGGGCATCGTGATCGCGCAGACCTTCGTCGCCTCGCCGTTCCTGGTCATCGCGGCCCGCAGCGCGTTCCAGAGCGTCGACCCGGCGCTGGACGACCTCGCGGCCACGATGGGGCATCGGCCGCTGGCGCGCTTTCTGCGGGTGGCCCTGCCTGCGGCGTCCTCGGGAATCGGCGCTGGGATCCTGCTCACCTGGCTTCGGGCGCTCGGAGAGTACGGCGCCACCGTTCTCCTCTCGTACCACCCCTATTCCCTGCCGGTTTTCACGAACGTGCAGTTCCAAGCGTCCGGCATCCCCGGCACGCAGGCACCGACCGCGTTGGCGCTGGGGATTGCGATCGTGGCCGTGCTGCTCGGCGTGGTCCGCCTTCCGAGACTGCGCCGGCGCGGGCGAGAGGTGGCCCTTCCGACCGGACGCGCACCGCATCCTGCGCTCCCGACTCCCGTCGTGTTCGACCTGGCGACCCACATCGGCTCGTTCGGGCTCGACGTCCAGCACCGAGCGACGAGTCATCGAATCGCCATCCTGGGGCCGTCGGGTTCGGGCAAATCCGTCACGTTGCGGGCCCTCGCCGGGTTGCTGGGGGAGGGCGCAGGATCCGTGTCGTACGGGGGCGAGGACGTCACCTCCGTCGCGACCGAAATCCGCCGCGTCGGCTACGTGCCGCAGGGGGGAACGCTCATTCCGGGCCGCACCGTCCGGCAGCAGGTGCTCTTCGGTGTCGGTGCCGACCCCGCCGTCGCGGCCTGGTGGCTGGACACCCTGCGGCTCAACGGCCTTCGCGATCGGCTTCCCGGGCAGCTCTCCGGGGGTCAACGCCAGCGGGTCGCCCTGGCGTCCGCGCTCACTCGCGAGCCTCGGATCGTTCTCCTCGACGAGCCGTTCTCGGCCCTCGACGCGCCCGTCCGGGAGGAGCTGCGGCGCGAGTTGCGGCGACTCCAGCTGGAGACGGGCCTCTCGACTGTCCTCGTCACCCACGATCCTGAAGAGGCGGCGCTGCTGGCCGACGAGATCCTCGTTCTGTCCGAGGGGCGCGTCCTCCAGTCCGGCACGCGGCGAGAGGTCTACGGGCGGCCCGCTTCGCCGGAAGTCGCCCGTCTGCTGGGCATCCCCAATCTCGTGCGTGGCTCGGTGACCTCAGCCACGTCTGTGCGCGCCGGTGAAGTCGAGATCGAAACGACCGCGCACGGGATCGCGCGAGCATCGGACGTGCTGTGGAGCGTCCGACCGGAGAAACTCCGCCTCGCGGTCACGGGTGGTCTCCCGGCGCGCATCGTCGACGTCGCTGATCTCGGTGCGTCAACGAGCGTGACGGTGCGTCTCGACGGGGGTCCTGAGCTGCGACTGCACACGACCGATCCGATCCAGGTGTCGGTCGGTGCGGCCATCGGCGTGTTGATCGAGGTGGGGGACGTGGTCGTGTGGCCAGATCGGGATTCCGTCACCGACTAGTCATTTCGCGTGGGCGCCATGCGCGAGCCCCTCGCCGTGGAAGGCTTGTGTCGTGACCAGAAAGCGCATCATCGTCGTCGGATCCGCGAACCAGGACTACCTCGTCAGGGTTTCGCGCGCGCCCAGGCGCGGTGAGACGGTCCTCGCGTCGGGTCTCACCAAGCAGCCGGGCGGCAAAGGGGCCAACCAGGCGGTCGCCGCGGCGCGATTGGGGGGCGACGTGTACTTCGTCGGGGCGGTCGGGCGAGACGACGACGGGGCGAGCATCCTGCGCGCCCTCGGCCAGGACGGCGTCTCGATCGACGACGTCCGCATCGTCGACAATCAGCCCACCGGTCTGGCTCTGATTTCGGTGGAGGAGGCCGGCGAGAACTCCATCACCGTGGTCTCGGGTGCGAACGCCACGGTCACCGCCGATCAGGCGGCCGCGGCGGTGTCGCGGCTTGCCGCAACCGCAACTGCCCCCGTTGACGCAGGCACCGCCGACGCGCTGGTCGTGCTGCAGGGCGAGCTGTCGAGCGAGGTGATCGAGTCGAGCGTTCGTTCTGCCTCCGCCGCCGGGGCCCGTGTTGTGCTCAATCTCGCGCCGTTCCGTGCGGTCTCAGCCGACGTCCTGGCGCTCGCCGACCCCCTCATCCTCAATGAGACCGAGGCCGGCGGTCTCCTCGGGCGCCCGCTGGCAGACTCCCAGGCCGCTCTGGGAGCGCTCGACACCCTTCTCGCGGGCTCCGTGTCGGTGGTCATCACTCTCGGCGCACAGGGGGCCGTCTGGGCCTCGTCCGACGCCCGTGGCCACGAGGCAGCGGTCACGGCCGCTGACGTGGTCGACACGACGGGCGCCGGCGACGCTTTCGTGGGCGCGCTCGCGTTCGCTTTGGCGGACGGCTGCGACCTCGGTGAGGCCGTCCGTCTCGGCACCCTCGGCGGCAGTTTCGCCATTCGCGGAGTCGGCGCTCAGAAGTCGTACGCCAGGCCCGCTGACCTCGGTCTCTGACCTGCGCAGTCCCTCCTGACAGGCGCGGATCCGTCCGATCGTCGCTCGAGGGGTGGCGAGGACGCTGACGTTTCGTAAGATGATCCGGATGACTGACGACGGCCACCCCACCCCGACCGGCGCGCGATCGGGCGCGCGTACCGGCGTCGGAGCGCGTTTCGGCGGCCTCGTGCGCGAGCACCCGCGCGCCTCCCTCGTCACGGCCGGGGCTCTGGCTCTCGTGCTCTTCGGCGGCGGCGCCCTCGCCGCCGGTGCGGCCACCGGAGGGGGAACCCCGACTGCCGCGGGCGCGCCGACCTCGTCCGTTCGGCCCTCGACGCGCGCCACCGCGGCCGCCCCCGCGGCGAAGCCGACTGCAACCTCGCGCCCGACTCCGTCGTCCATCCCGGCAGCCTCGCCGCTCCGCACCTGTTCGGTAGCCGCGGCTGCCGCCGACTCGCGCCTCGGCACCTTCGAGGGCACCGTCCTCAACGCGACCACGGGCGAGACCCTCTTCGACCGGAACGGCAAGACCCCCTCTCGCACCGGCAGCGTCATGAAGACACTCACGACGGCCGTGGCCCTTTCCGTGCTTGGGCCCGATTACAGGTTCACGACCAAGGTCACCGGGACGGGTGGTTCGATCGCCCTCGTCGGTGGTGGCGACCCGACCCTCAGTGCCCTCCCCGCCGGATCCGAGAGCGTGTACACCGGCGCCCCGAAACTCAGCGACCTCGCGGCGCAGGTCAAGACAAAGCTCGGTGCCACGCCCGTCACGAGCATCGACCTCGACTCGACGATGTGGAACAACGCCGACGCGTGGGATCCGAGCTGGCCCGTCACCGAACGCACCATCGGCTACCAGCCGCTCATCGTCCCGCTCATGGTCGATGGTGACCGGGCCAACCCGCAGTTGGAGACCAGCCCCCGAAGCGTCGACCCGGTCGGCCGAGCCGGAGACGCCTTCCGGCAGGCGCTCGTGAACGCCGGCGTTGTCGGTGCTTCCACAGCGCCGATCACGCGCGCTGCGGCGACGTCGACGACCGTGCTCGGGCAGGTTCAGTCGCAGCCGATCTCGACCCTGATCGGGCAGATGATCCCCAACAGCGACAACACCCTTGCCGAGATGATGGCGAGAGTGTCGTCGAAGGTCTCGGGCAGCAACGGCTCTGCCGCATCGCTCACGAGCGTCTATCGGGCAGCGCTCTCGAAGACCTACGGTCTCGACTCGTCGACCCTCACGATCATCGACGGATCCGGGGAGAGCTACAACGACGCCGTCCCCTCGGCTTTCGAGGCGGCCCTGATGGTCAAGGTACTCAGCCGCGTCGACTCACTGGGGCTCCTGTACGACGTGCTGCCGATTTCGGGCCAGACCGGTACTCTCGCGGCGCGCTTCACCGGGGCCAACGCGATCGCCCGTGGCGCCGTCCACGCGAAGACCGGCTGGATCGCCAGCGCCTACACACTCGGCGGTGTCATCGACGCGAAAGACGGGACGAAGCTCACTTTTGCCTTCTACGCGATCGGGAACGTGACGGCGTCGGCGATGCAGGCCCTCGACACGCTGACGACGGCGGTCTACACCTGCGGGAACAACCTGTCCGACCAGTGACCGCCGCTGCCCCGCCGCCCCGGCCGCGCCCGCGCCGCAACCGTGGCCCCGGCCGCGACAAGTACGTTTTCGTGCACGAAGTACGAACTAGCGCGTACTTGACACGCGAAAACGTACTTCGTCGGCCTGGGTGCAGCCGCCGCAGGTGCGGCACACTGGAGGCATGACTCGCGCCCTGCTGATCGTCGACGTGCAGAACGACTTCACCGAAGGTGGAGCGCTCGGGGTCGACGGGGGAGCGGCGGTCGCCCGGGGTATCTCCGCGTTCGTGCACGGTGCCGACGACTACGACGTCATTATCGCCTCGCGCGACTGGCACGACGGCACAGGTGACAACGGCGGTCATTTCGCTGTCGGTTCGGCGCCCGACTTCGTCACGACCTGGCCGGTGCACTGCGTCGCCGGAACGCCCGGCGCCGATTATCACCCCGATCTCGACACGGCGATGATCGACTTTCACGTCACGAAGGGCCGCGGCGTCCCCGCGTACTCGCTCTTCGAGGGACTGACTGACGAGGGCGAGGAGGTCGCGCCGCTCCTCGACCGGCTCGGCGTCGACGAGGTTGACGTTGTCGGCATCGCCACCGACTACTGCGTGCGGGCGTCAGCGCTCGATGCCCTGCGGGCTGGGCGCCGCGTGCGCGTGTTCGGAGATCTCGTCGCTGGCGTCGCGCCCGCGTCCAGCACTGCCGCTCTGGCGGAGTTGGCCGCCGCCGGTGCCGCCGTGCTGCATTCACCGGCCCCTGCGGCCTGACCGCGCGCCCGGCCCCGCTACACGAGCAGCTGGTGCTTCGCCAGGTCTTTGTAGAGCGGGGTGGAGACGACGAGCTCGGAATGTGTCCCGACACCGACGACCCGGCCCTTGTCGAGCACGACGATCTGGTCGGAGTCGACGACCGTGGAGAGCCGGTGAGCGATGACGATGAGGGTGCGGTTCTCGGCGACGGCGTCGATTGCCTCGCGCAGCCGCTGCTCGTTGATGCCGTCGAGGGAGGACGTCGACTCGTCGAGGAGAAGGATTGGCGGTGCGGCGAGCAGGGTCCGCGCGATCGCAAGGCGTTGCTTCTCGCCACCGGAGAGCATCACGCCGTCTTCGCCGACCTGGGCATCAAGGCCCTGGGTGCCCCGCTCCAGGACGGAGGTGAGGTTGACGGCGTCGAGAACCCGGCGGCAGTCGTCGTCGGTGGCCTGCGGTCTGCCGAGGACGAGATTGTCGCGGATGGTGCCGGCGAGCACCGGGGCGTCCTGTTCGACGTAGCCGATCTGCGCCCGCAGCTCAGCACGGTCAAGGGCGCGGACGTCGACGCCGCCGAGCCGGACGATGCCTGACGTGGGGTCGTAGAAGCGCTCGATCAACGCCAGGATGGTCGACTTGCCGGCGCCGGAGGGCCCGACGAGCGCCGTGCGCTTGCCCTGCTCGACGCTGAAGCTCACGCCGCGCAGAACGGTGAGGTCGTCGCTGCCCGGTTCGGTGACCGGTGCAGTGGGCGAACTGAACTCGTCGAGGGTCGGGGGAGCGGCAGGGTAGGTGAACTCGACGTCTTCGAATCGGATCGCGGCGCCATCAACCGGGACCGCAGGATCCTGCGGTGCAGCCAGGAGGGATCGCGCGGTCGCCTGGTCGTGCTCGGTCTCGCTCGGCAGGTCGATGATCTCCTGGATCCGGCCCAGGGCCCCGAGGGCCGAGTTGACGCTCGTCACGGCTCCGAAGGCGTTGCCCAGCGGCATGATCATCAGGAACAGGAAGAGGATGAACGACACGAGCTGAGCGATCGTGTCGGCGCCGCTCGCGACGCGGTAGCCGCCCACACCCAGAACGACGAGGAAGGACACCTGCATCGCGACGCTGGCGATCGGCACCACGACGGCCGAGGCGCTGGCGACCTCGAGGCCGCGGTCGTAGGCGCCGAGGGAGTCCTGGGCGATGGCCTCCACCTCGCGGTCGGTCGCCCCCGAGGCGCGCACGGTGCGGATGGAGGAGATGGATCGTTCGACTGCGGCGGTGAGGTCGCCGACTTTGCGCTGGGCGCGCTGGCTGGCGACCCTGATCCGACGGGAGAGGCTCACCACGACCACGACGGACACCGCCACGACGAGGACGGTGAGCCCTAGGAGCACGGGGTCGATGAACGCCATGCCGACGATTGCGCCGACGAAGGTGAGAGACCCGCCGATGGCATCGACGAGCCCCTGGGTCAGAACCGCGCGAAGCAGGGTCGTATCGGATCCGACCCGCGAGACGAGGTCACCGGTGCGGCGGGCGTCGAACTCGCTGATCGGGAGGTGCAGCATCCGCGCGACGAGCTGGCGCCGGCTTGAGAGGACCACGGCCTCGCCCGTCCGCTGCAGCAGGTAGTGCTGGAAGCCGCTCAGGACGCCCGAAATCACGACGAGTGCGACGAGCGCCACCACAAGAATTCCCAGAGGCTTGTGGTTCTGCACGAAGCCGATCACCTGGTTGACCAGCAGCGGCTGCGCGAGCGAGGCGGCCGCCCCGAGGACGCTCAGGGCGATGACGACCGCCATCATCTTTTTGTGTTCGAAGAGGTACGGCACGAGCTGGCTGAACTTCGCGCGCGGACCCTCGGGGATCGGCCGCCCGTTGCGGTCGAGGCGTTCGGGTCGCTGTCGCGGTCGGCGCCGTTTCTTCGCCGAGCCCGCCGGAACCGGGTCGGAAACGGACGATGCTCCGGACGCCGAGGGTGCTGACTCGGGCGGACGGGTCGTGGTGTCGGACGTCATGGTGCCTTCCGGTGGCGGGTGGTGTCGCTGAGGGCGATTTTAGCCGCCCCGTCCGGAAGCCACCCGCACGTCGTCGACCCAACGGAAGTGCTAGTCGAGGGTGTCGAATCCCGTGTCGAGTTCACCCGGAAGACGGTGCCCCATGCGGTCGCGTTTTGTGTCGAGGTACGACTCGTTGAATGCGCCCACGCCGACCACGAGTGGCACCATCTCGGTCACCTCGATGCCGTGGGCCGTGAGCTGGTCGCGCTTGTCTGGATTGTTCGTCAGCAGACGAATCGACGAGATCCCGAGGTCGCGAAGGATCTCTGCGGCCGCGACGTACTCTCGGGCGTCGGCCGGCAGACCGAGGGCCAGGTTGGCGTCGAGCGTGTCGAGGCCGTCCTCCTGGAGCTTGTAGGCCCTGAGCTTGTTGATGAGACCGATGCCGCGACCCTCATGACCGCGCAGGTAGATGACGACGCCCCCGTGGTTGTGGATCGTGTCGAGGGCAGCGTCGAGCTGCGGGCCGCATTCGCATTTCAGGGATCCGAATGCTTCGCCGGTCAGACACTCCGAGTGGACTCGCACGAGCGTCCCGTCGTGGGGCTCTCCAGCGACGATCGCGATGTGGTCGGCGCCGGTGTCGAGGTCTCGGTAGGCCCGCATCTTGAAGGTGCCGTGGTTCGTGGGCACGGTGGTCTCGACCTCGAAGGAGACGTGTGGTCTCACAGCATTCGTTCCGGTCATAGTGAGCTCCCGCTCTGTGTTCGGGCGAGGATCACCAGATCGTCGCCGAGGGGCGTGACGCGCTCCACTCGGAGGTGGAGTTGGGCGTCGATTGTGTCTACTCCGATGTCGCCGAGAGCCATCCGAGGGCCTCCCAGCAGCGTGGGCGCGAGGTAGACGAGAAAGTCGTCGACGAGGTGGCGGCGGACGAATTCGCTCGCGACGGTCGGGCCGCCTTCGACGAACACGCTCCGAATTTCGCGTCGATAGAGGTCGCGGAGAACCTTCTCGAGATCGCGGCTGTGCGTCTCGATCACACCATGGGGGTGACGAAGGATCTTGGCGGTCGCCGGAACGGGGCGGGTTCCGACCACGACGGGGATCGGCTGACCGGCCAGCAGCTCGCCGCCGTCGCCCCGCGCCGTGAGGGTGGGGTCGTCGGCGAGAACGGTTCCTGTGCCGACGAGGATGGCGTCATGGCTGGCCCGCTGCTCGTGGACGTGCTGTCGCGCCGCGGCTCCTGTGATCCACTGGCTCGTGCCGTCAGCTGCTGCTGCCCGGCCGTCGAGGCTCGATGCCCACTTGAGCGTCACGAACGGGCGCTGGAGTCGCTCGGCGGTGAGCCAGCGGCGCAGGTGCAGGGAGACCTCGCCTCGGAGGATGCCTTCGTCGACGCTGACGCCGGCGGCACGGAGGCGCGCAGCTCCGCCGCCTGAGGCCTCGCCGGGGTCGGCAACGGCGAAGGCCACGTGGGCGATCCCGGCGTCGATCAGAGCCTGACTGCACGGGCCCGTTCGGCCGAGGTGGTTGCACGGCTCGAGCGTGACGACGGCCGTGAGGCCCCGCGCGCCGCCCGGGGGAAGCGCAGACAGGGCGTCGACCTCGGCATGGGCCGTGCCGGCCCCCCGGTGCCAGCCCTCGGCCACGATTTCGCCTGCGGGCGAGAGGAGAACGCAGCCCACCTGCGGATTGACGCCCGTTACCGGACCGTGCGCGGCGAGCGAAAGGGCATGCCGCATGGCGTGCTCGATCCGTTCGGGCGAGGGAATGGTGGTCACGGGGTTCCTTGGTTGGGGGTAGGACGAAGCGGTGCTGCATCCGACCATAACCAACGCTCGTCTCGCCCAGCTATTCCGCTGTGACGGCGTAACGGCGGCGTTACGTCGCGAGTCGTCACCGGACAGAAGCCAGGGGCTCGGTGTCGCTCGGCCAGCCCGATTTCGGAGAGCGGTCGTCGGTGGCTCTGAGGTGCGCCTGCCAGCACGGGGGGTGTTTTCGATCGCGGTCGGGTTGGAGACCCGGGCCAACACCCGTGTAAGTGAAGCCGGCCCGCCGCGCGACCCCGGCGGAAGCGATGTTGCCGACGTAGCACTCCCAGGTCACGTCGTCGATGCCCTCGTCGAACGCCCAGTCGGCGATTAGCCCCACGGCCTCGGTCATGAGCCCCCGCCCCCGAGCTTCAGGAGCCGACCAGAAGCCGACGTCGTGGTGCATCATCCTGATACTGACCATGCCGACGAGGAGACTCGAGCCCGGCTCACGAAGCCCCCAGGTGTACTCGCGCCCCGTCAGCCAGCCCCGCTCGACGATCTGCGAGACAAAGTACTGAGCGTCGCCCCACGTATACGGGATCGGGACGGTTGTGAACTTCTGCAGTTGTTCGTCCTGGCACGCCTCGTAGATCGCCGCGATGTCGGCACTGCGCGGCACTTCCAACCGCACTCGCGACGACTCGAGCTCGAACGGCTGCATCGGATCTCCTCTGCCTGACTGGTCGAACGTACGCCCTTCGTCAGTGGACTTTGCGAACGAATCCGATGCGGTCGTAGACCGTGGCGAGGGTCTTCGTAGCGATCTCGTCGGCACGATCGGCGTTGCCGGCCAGTACTCGGTCGAGCTCCGCCGGATCGGCGAGAAGCTCAAGTGTGCGTTCGCGCACGGGCGTGAACACCTCGACCACTACCTCGGCGACGTCTTTCTTGAGGTCGCCGTAACCCCGGCCCTGGTACTGCTCCTCGAGGGCTGCGATCGGCTGCCCAGAAAAGGCGGACAGGATGGTCAGGAGGTTCGAGACGCCGGGCTTCTCGGCTCGGTCGAAGCGGATCTCGCGACCGGTGTCGGTGACGGCGCTGCGGATCTTCTTGGCCGTCTTCGAAGGCTCGTCGAGCATCC
>JAODMX010000080.1 GCA_025464735.1 Frondihabitans sp.
GATCGTAGATGAGCTGCTTGAGGTCTTCGATCGAGTAGATGTCGTGGTGCGGCGGAGGGCTGATCAGCCCGACGCCGGCCGTGGAGTGGCGTGTCCGGGCGATCCACGGGTAGACCTTGGCGGCGCTGAGCTGCCCGCCCTCGCCGGGCTTGGCCCCCTGAGCCATCTTCAGCTGAATGTCGGTGGCGTGCGTGAGGTACATGCTCGTGACGCCGAAACGGCCCGAGGCGACCTGCTTGACCGCGCTGCGGCGTTCAGGATCGAGGAGACGGTCGACGTCTTCTCCGCCCTCGCCGGTGTTCGACTTGGCGCCGAGGCGGTTCATGGCGATCGCCAGGTTTTCGTGCGCCTCCTTCGAGATGGAGCCGTAGCTCATCGCCCCGGTGGAGAACCTCTTGACGATTGACTCGATCGGCTCGACCTCGTCGATCGGCACGGCAGGCCGGACTCCGGTGCGCAGCGAGAAAAGACCGCGCAGGGTCATCAGCTTCTCGGCCTGGTCATCGACCAGCTTGGTGTAGTCGCGGAAGATGTCGTAACGACGAGTGCGTGTCGCGTGCTGGAGGCGGAAGACCGTGTCGGGGTTGAACAGGTGCGGTGGCCCCTCGCGGCGCCACTGGTACTCGCCGCCGGTCTCGAGGCGCTCGTGCACGCTCGTGGCTCCGTCGGCCGGGTACGCGCTCAGGTGACGATCGGCGTTCTCGGCCGCGATGACGTCGATGCCCACTCCGCCGAGGCGCGTCGAAGTGCCGGTGAAGTAGGTGTCGATGAACTCGTGGCTGAGGCCCACGGCTTCGAACGCCTGCGCCGCCGCATACGACGACACGGTCGAGATGCCCATCTTCGACATGATCTTGAGGACACCCTTGCCGAGAGCCTTGATCACGTTCTTGACGGCCTGCTCCGGCGAGATGCCGGTGATCATGCCGCTGCGGACGAGGTTCTCGCAGGTCTCCATGGCCAGGTAGGGGTTGACCGCGGAGGCGCCGTAACCGATCAGCGTCGCGACGTGGTGGACCTCGCGAACGTCCCCGGCCTCGACAATCAGACCGACCTTCATGCGGTTCTCGGTGCGGATCAGGTGGTGATGGATGGCCGCGATCATGAGGAGCGACGGGATCGGAGCAAGATCGGCCGTGGAGTCGCGGTCGGAGAGAACGATGAACTGAGTGCCCTCCTCGATCGCCTCGTCGACCTCTCTGCAGAGGGCAGCGATGCGCTTCTCCATGGCACGGGGGCCTTTGTCGACGCGGTAGAGGCCTCTCAGCGTGGTCGTGAGGCGCGAGCTCGGCAGCGGGTCGATGTGCTGGATCTTGGCGAGCTCGTCGTTGTCGAGAACCGGGAAGTCGAGGATGACCTGGTGGGCGTGCTCGGGCGTCGCGGCAAGAAGGTTGCGCTCCGGCCCGAGTCCCACCTTCAGCGAGGTGACGACAGCCTCGCGGATGGAGTCGAGGGGCGGGTTCGTGACCTGGGCGAACTGCTGAGTGAAGTAATCGAAGAGCAGGCGTGGCCGCTCAGAAAGCACGGCGATTGGCGTGTCGCTGCCCATCGCGCCGAGGGGTTCCGCACCGGTCTTCGCCATCGGGGTCAGCAGGATCCTGACCTCCTCCTCGGTGTAGCCGAAGGTGCGTTGGCGACGGGTCACCGAAGCGGGCGTGTGCACGATGTGCTCCCGCTCGGGCAGGTCTTTGAGGTGGATGCGGCCCATTTCGAGCCACTCGCCATACTCCTCGCTCGTAGCGAGCTGCTGCTTGATCTCGTCGTCTTCGATGATTCGACCGGCCTCGGTGTCGACGAGGAACATCTTGCCGGGGCGCAGACGGCCCTTGCGGACGATCTTCGACTGGTCGATGTCGGGCAGCACGCCGATCTCACTCGCCAGCACGACAAGACCCTCGTCCGTGACGAGGTAGCGGCCCGGGCGGAGGCCGTTGCGGTCGAGGGTTGCCCCCGCGATCGAGCCGTCGGTGAAGGTGATGGCTGCCGGGCCGTCCCACGCCTCCATGAGCATCGAGTGGTACTCGTAGAAATTGCGGAGCACGGGGTCGATGCCGACCTGGTTCTCCCACGCCTCCGGCACCATCATCATGAGGGCGTGCGGGAGCGAGCGACCGCTGAGACTCAGCAACTCGACAACCTCATCGAACGAGGCAGAGTCGCTGTTGCCGGGGCTCACGATGGGGAGGAGCGGCTTCATGTCGCCGAGCAGCTCCGACTCGAGCTGCGACTGCCGGGCGCGCATCCAGTTGCGGTTGCCGCGGACAGTGTTGATCTCGCCGTTGTGCGCGATCATGCGGAACGGCTGCGCGGGCGGCCAGGACGGGAAGGTGTTGGTCGAGTAGCGCGAGTGGACGATCGCGAGCTTCGACATGACTCGCTCGTCGGAGAGGTCGGGGTAGAACGGCTCGAGTTGAAGCGTCGTGACCATGCCCTTGTAGACCATGGTTCGGCTCGACAGCGAAGTGAAGTAAGAACCAAGTTCACGCTCGGCCCGCTTGCGCAACCGGAACGCGAGGCGGTCGAGGACGATGCCGGAACCGACACCGTCGACGTGTGAAGGGTCATCGCCGTGCGCGGCTGCCACGAAGAGCTGCTCGAACGCGGGCATGGCATTGCGTGCCAGGGTGCCGAGCTCACTCGCGCGGATCGGAACGTCACGCCAGCCGAGCACTCGGAGCGACTCGGAGACCGCGATGGTCTCGATTGCGGCCTTCATCAGGTCGCGCTCTTGGCTGTCGGTCGGCAGGAAGCCGATTCCGACCGCGTAGTGGCCGGCCTGAGGCAGATCGAAGTCGACGACCTCGCGGAAGAAGGCGTCGGGCACCTGCATGAGAATGCCGGCCCCGTCTCCGGTGCCCGCGTCGGATCCGACCGCGCCCCGGTGTTCGAGGTTGCGGAGGGCGCCGAGGGCAGCGTCGATGATGTCGTGGCCGGGCGTGCCGCGAAGGGTCGCGACCATGGCGAGGCCACAGGCATCGCGCTCCTGGGCGGGGTCGTAGAGACCCTGCTCGGCGGGGATGCTGCTGAATGTGTGGTGCGCTGGCGTGAGAGCCATGTCGATCCGTCCTCACGAAAATGACTAGTAGAGGAAAACTAGTGCAGGGCGGGGCGTCTCTGGCCCGTTTCGCTTCCTCTCGGCAGAAAACCGAGAGGCTGTGGCAGTCGCCACCGGGCGAAGGGTCGTCGCCGGGTAGTCGTCGTGTACTCGTCACCTGTGTGCGGGCGAGCGAGGTGGTGCGGTGGTGCGGTGTCTCGTGGTGCTGTAGCGGAGTAGTTAGTGTGCTGCGGGTTCGCGTTGTGACGCTGCTCCCGATGACACGATCTCGGCGTCGTCGTCGGCCGCCGGGTCGTCTGAAGAGTCTAGCTCAGGGTGATCGACCTCGCCGGTGATGACGGGCTCGAATCCGGCGTCGTTCGGACCGCGGCCGGGCCGGTAAGCGCTCGGCACAAGACCGGTGTGGCGGCGGCTCTGGACGGCGAAGATGGCGATACCGATGATGACGGCAAGGAGGGCTGCCCAGACGTTCGTACGGAGACCGAAGAAGACGTCGCTGTAGTCGGTGCGAATCGACTCGAACCACATGCGCCCAACGCCGTACCAGATCAGGTAAAGAGCGAAGGTCTTGCCCCATTCGAGCTTCACGTTGCGGTTGATCAGCAGGATGACGGCCATGCCGAAGAGGTTCCAGAGGATCTCATAGGCGAACGTGGGGTGGAACAGGGTGCCGGCCGGCAGACCCACGGGGTATGCCGGATTACTGGTCTTGATCTGCAGACCCCAGGGAAGCGTCGTCGGTGTGCCGAAGAGTTCGTTGTTGAAGTAGTTGCCGAGCCGGCCGAAAGCCTGAGCGAGCATGAGCCCGGGAGCGAGGGCGTCGACGAAGACGGAGACACGGAGGCCCGTCTGACGGCAGCCGAGCCACATGCCGACGGCGCCGAAAGCGAGCGCGCCGAAAATTGCGAGACCGCCCTCCCACACGTAGAACACGGTGAGGGGATTCTTGCCCGCGCCGAAGTAGTCGTCGGTGTGCGTGATGACGTGGAAAAACCGACCGCCGACGATGCCGAAGGGCACACACCAGATCGCAAGGTCGATGATGATCCAACGCTCCGCGCCGCGACGATTGAGGCGCACATTGGTCACCAGCACTGCCGCGATGATACCCACGAGGATGCAGAGCGCGTACATGTGGATGCGCAGGGTGAATGGGAGCGACGTGTGGAACGTGTCGTTGAACCACCCGGTGGCGTCAAAGTACTGCCAAGCGGCGGAGGGGCTTGGGATGCTCAGGGGCAACAACACGTACAGGCGCCTTTCGAAGAACGGAGAAGGTGGTGTCGGGAAGGTGAACCGACGCTAGGAGACTCTACTGCCCGACGCAAGGTCGGCTGCGACGCTCGCGAGACGATCGACGCCGCCTTCGGCCAGAGCACGGACGAATGCCGAGCCGATGATGGCTCCGTCGGCGTACTCGAGCACTTCGCGAACCTGCTGGCTCGTCGAGATGCCAAGGCCGACGCAGGCGTTCTCGACACCGGCCACGCGAAGCCGGGCTACGAGTGTCGCCGCAGCCGAGTCGACGTCGGACCGGGCACCGGTGATGCCCATGGTGGAGACGGCGTAAACGAACCCTCGACTCGCCTCGACCGCGGCGCGGAGGCGGACGTCGCTCGACGACGGCGCGGCAAGGAACACGCGGTCGAGGTCGGCGTTCTCCGCCGCAGCCATCCACTCGGTCGCCTCGTCTGGAATGAGGTCCGGGGTGATGAGACCTGCACCACCCGCGGCCTTGAGGTCGTCGGCGAAACGCTGAGCACCGTACTGCGAAACGGGGTTCCAGTAGGTCATCACGACCACGGGAGAGGCCACCTGCGAGGTGATCTCGGTGACGGCACCGAAGATCTGCTTCACGCGGAACCCTTCGGCGAGGGCGCGCTGTGTCGCGGCCTGGATCACCGGGCCGTCCATGACGGGGTCGGAGTAGGGCAGGCCGAGCTCGATGACGTCGATGCCGCTGGTGGCCATGGCCACGGCGGCGTCGATACTGGTCGCGAGGTCGGGGAAGCCCACGGGGAGGTAGCCGATTACGGCTCCGGATCCGGCAGCTCGTCGCGCTGCGATCGCGGTACCGACCTTGCTGGTCGACGTGGTCTTCACAGCTGCTCAGCCCCTTCGTCGAGAATGCCGAAGTAGCGGCTGGCCGTGGCCACGTCTTTGTCACCGCGCCCGGAAAGCGACACGAGGATGGTCGTGCCGGGGCCGCGGTCGCGGCCGAGGCGCAGGGCACCCGCCAGCGCGTGCGAGGACTCGATGGCGGGGATGATGCCCTCGGTGCGAGTGAGGAGGCGGAAAGCCTCCATTGCCTCGGCGTCGGTGACCGGTTCGTAGGTGGCGCGGCCGATCTTGGCGAGCCACGCGTGCTCGGGGCCGACGCTCGGGTAGTCGAGACCGGCCGAGATCGAATGGCTCTCGATGGTCTGACCGTCTTCGTCTTGCATGAGGTAGGACTTCGTGCCCTGGAGGACTCCGGTACGGCCGAGGGAGATCGACGCCGCGTGCCTGCCGGTCTCGAGACCTTCGCCGCCGGCTTCGAAGCCGAAGAGCTCGACACCCTCGTCGTCGAGGAAGGCGTCGAAGATACCAATGGCGTTGGAGCCTCCCCCGATGCAGGCCGCAACGATGTCGGGAAGGGCCCCGGTCAGGTCGAGGACCTGCTGACGCGCTTCTTCACCAATGATCTTGTGGAAATCGCGCACCATGGTCGGGAACGGGTGCGGGCCGGCGACGGTGCCGAGCACGTAGTGCGTCGTGTCGACGCTCGAAACCCAATCGCGCAGGGCATCGTTGATCGCGTCTTTGAGCGTGCGGGAGCCCGTCTTGACCGAGATGACTTCGGCACCCAGCAGACGCATCCTGGCCACGTTGAGGGCCTGTCGCTCGGTGTCGACCTCGCCCATGTACACGACGCATTCCATGCCGAAGAGGGCCGCGGCTGTCGCCGTTGCGACGCCGTGTTGACCGGCGCCCGTCTCGGCGATGAGGCGGGTCTTGCCGAGTTTGCGTGCCAGGAGCGCCTGACCGAGCACGTTGTTGATCTTGTGGGAGCCCGTGTGGTTGAGGTCTTCACGCTTCAGGATGATTCGGGCGCCGCCGCCGTGCTCCGCGAAACGGGGCACCTCGGTGATGATGGACGGTCGGCCGGTGTAGGTCGCGTGCAAACCCGCCAGCTCGGCTTGGAACTCCGGGTCGACCGCTGCGGCTCGGTAGGCGTCGTCGAGCTCGTCGAGGGCGGCCACGAGCGACTCGGGGACGAAACGGCCGCCGAAATCGCCGAAATAGGGACCGACCGCGTCGCGGAGCTTGGCCATCAGACCTCCAGGAACGTGTTGAGGGCGTCGATCGGATCGCCGTGAGTGACGAGCGCCTCGCCGACGAGGACGACGTCGGCACCGGCGCGCCGGTAGTGCGCGACGTCAGCCGGCACTTTGACCGCGGACTCGGCGACGCGCACGACGCCGGAGGGGATGCTGTCGGCCAGGCTGCCGAAGAGATCTTGGTCGAGTTCGAACGTGCTGAGGTTGCGGGCGTTCACCCCGAGGACGGTTGCGCCGGCGTCGAGCCCCCGCACCACCTCATCGGCGGAGTGCGTCTCGATGAGCGCCGTCATGCCCAGCTGGAGCACGAGCTCATGGAGCTCGATGAGGGTGGCCTGTTCGAGACCGGCCACGATCAGCAGCACGAGGTCGGCGCCCGCGGCGCGCGCCTCGAACACCTGGTAGGGCTCGGCAATGAAGTCTTTGCGAAGAACCGGCACCTCGACGACCTCGCGAACCGCTTCGAGATCGGCGAGGGACCCCTTGAATTTGCGACCCTCGGTCAACACGCTGATGGCGCTCGCTCCCCCGGTCTCGTACGACAGGGCAAGCGATGCGGGATCGGCGATCTCCGAGAGCGCGCCGCGAGACGGGCTCGCTCGCTTCACCTCCGCGATGATTTTCACGTGATCGGCCGGCTGGAGGGCGGCGCGAGCGTCAAGTGCGGGCTGCCGCGCGAAGGCATCGCGTTCGACGACGTCGAGGGGCCTCAGCGCGCGGCGCGCCTCAGCGTCGGCGAGAGCACCCGCGTAGAGATCGGCTAGCACTTAGCTGTGCGCTTTCGGCACGTAGCGGTGACCGCCCACGCCGTACCCCAAGCGCTTGAGGACCCAGCCAGCGGCGAGACCGACGAAGAGGATCACGACGGAGATCCACACCAAGATCGGCAGACTGAAGCAGAAAGCGACCGTACCGAGGGCGAATGCCACCAGCATGATGATTACGGCGGTCCATGCCGCGGGCGAGTTGCCATGGTTCTCGCCGGGATCGACGCCGACCAGGCTCGACGCCGTACTGGGGGTCGATGGTCTCGGGGACTGCGTGCTCACGGTGCTCCTTGAAGTGCTGGGGTGTTGCCCAAGTCTATCGGTTGTCGTCCTCGGTCTCGGCGGTCGGGTCGGATCCCGTTGTCAACGTGTCCCATGCGACGACAGGATCTGTCGGGGCGTCGGGATCGACGATCCGAACGGCTTGGTACCGACGGGTGCCGACCGGCCAGTTCTTCGACGTCACGATGACGGCGACGCCGAGAACAGCCATCGCGACACCGGTTACGAGGGCGACGAAGGGCCATGCCGTGACCGAGTGTGACAGAACGATAGTGCGGACCGACTCGGATCCGTCGACTCCGGTGACCGTGGTGATGGCACTCTGCGCGGCCTTGACGGGATCGGTGATCGTGACGAGCGATGAGGCGACGACGCAGATGCCCAGGATCACTTCGAGGGCTCCCAACACCACTCGGAAGCCTCGGCCGGCGATGGTGATCGCTCCGAAAAGTGCGAGCCCCGCGAAGGCGAGGGCCGACAGCGCGGGCGCCGCCACGCTTCCGGAAGCCGGGACGTTGACCGTACCGCCCTGAGGCGACGACGCGTGGATCTGGATCCAGGTCTGCGTGTACGCCAGCAGCGCGATTCCCGCCAGAGCGAGACCGATCACGATCGTATAGAACTTCAGTCGGCGGGAATTCATGAAGTGCGGCTCTCTCGGTGCATGTCGGGAACGCTCAGTGCAGCTTGCGGAGGGCGTTCGCCACGGCGACTGCCCGGAGCGGGGCCGCAGCCTTGTTGCGCGCCTCCTGGTTCTCGGTCGCGGGATCGGAATCGGCCACGAGGCCCGCACCGGCTTGCACGCGGGCAATGCCGGGTTGCAGGAGCACAGTGCGGATCGCGATGGCGACGTCGGCCGACCCGGCGAAGTCGAAGTAGCCGACCACTCCCCCGTAGACACCGCGCTGGGCCGGCTCGAGTTGATCGATGATCTGGAGCGCGCGCGGCTTCGGTGCCCCCGAGAGCGTGCCGGCCGGGAAAGTCGCCCGGAAGGCGTCGATGGCGTTCTTGCCCGGCGCCAGATCACCCTCGACGCTCGAGACGAGGTGCATGATGTGGCTGAAGCGCTCGACGTGCATGAACTCGGTCACCTCGACCGAACCGGGCACGCAGACCTTGAGGAGGTCGTTGCGGGCCAGGTCGACCAGCATGAGGTGCTCGGCACGTTCTTTTTCGTCGCTCTCGAGGGCGGCTGCGTACGCGAGGTCTTCTTCGGGTGTGGCGCCTCGCGGCTTGGATCCGGCGATCGGGTGCGAATAGGCACGGGTGCCGTCGACCTTCACCAGGGCTTCGGGTGAGGATCCGACGATCTGGTAGGGCGAGCCGTCGACGTCTTCGAGGCTCACCAGGTACATGTACGGGCTCGGGTTGAGCGTGCGGAGCACCCGGTACACATCAAGGGCGGACGCGGTCAACTCGTGATCGAAGCGCTGCGAGATGACGACCTGGAAGACGTCGCCGTCGTGGATGAACTCCTTCGAGCGATTGATGGCCGCGGCATACTCTTCGTCGGTCGAACGCCGCACAGGTGTCGGCTCGATCGACATGTCGGCATCTGCGAGGAAGGCCTCGCTGGGCTGGGCGAGCTGCGACTGAAGTGTGTCGAGCTGTCGCTGGGCCCCGTCCCACAGCGTGTTGGCGTCGTCGACACCGTCGTTCAACGCGGTCGCGATGAGCATCGCCGAACCAGTGCGGTGATCGATGACGACGAGCTCGGAGACGAAGCTCAACGCCTGGCCTGGAACACTGAATTCGGCCGACGGCGCGTTGGGAAGTCTTTCGAGTTGGCGGATCGCCTCCCAGCCGATGAAGCCCACCAAGATCGGAAGAGCGT
>JAODMX010000092.1 GCA_025464735.1 Frondihabitans sp.
GCCTGCTTCTCGGTGGAGCGGACGAAGTACTTGATGTTGTCGAAGTCGATGCCGGAGAGGTCGGCGCCCCAGGTCGGCATGGGCTTGCGTTCGAAGAGCGACAGCCCCTTGAGACGGTTCTTGAGCATCCACGCGGGTTCGCTCTTCAGGTTCGAGATGTCGGTGACGACCTCGGGGTTGACGCCGCGCCTGGCGGAGGCACCGGCCGCGTCGGAGTCGGCCCAGCCGAACTCGTACTGGCCGAGCCCAGCGAGCTCAGGACGATCAATCAATACGTCAGACATGCTTACCTCTTTCTCTGACCGGACGAACACCGGAGCCTGATCGCCCATTCCCGTGATCTGGGTCTGGCCTCTCGTCTGCACACCGATGTTCGCAGCTTGCGCTGCTTAGAATCGTCGAGGTATCGCGACCGTCCGAGATCGTTGCGGGGCAACGTCTCGACGAACTCAGCAGTTCGACTAGCACAGCAGTGATATCGCTCGACTCGGTGGTCGTCTTCGACTCACCTTGCCCAGGACGGATCCTGAACTTGGCAATTCTACAGGTCGAGGCTCGAAAAGGAACGAAGGGCAACAATCCGTGAGCAATGCACAGGCAACGTCGACAGGCCTGCTGGCGAGGGTGTGGGGGTGGTTCCCATCCGAAGTCGACAGGACCGTGAAAGTCGTCGCCTGGGCGTCGCTCGCGTGTCAGATCGTCCTCGTCGGGACGGGCGGGCTCGTGCGCCTGACCGGTTCGGGGCTCGGCTGCCCGACCTGGCCGGAGTGCAGCGACGGCTCGTTCGTCACCACTCCCGCGATGGGGTATCACGGCATCATCGAGTTCGGCAACCGAATGCTCACCTTCGTGCTCGTGATCATCGTGATCGCGGCGTTCCTCAGCATTCTCAAGATCAGGCGCCAGCGTCGTGACCTGTTCTGGCTCACCTTCGTCCAGGGCATGAGCATCCCGTTCCAGGCGGTCCTCGGCGGTATCACCGTGCTCGCGAAGCTGAACCCCTACGTCGTCGGATCCCACTTCATCGTGTCGATGATCCTCGTCCGCATCGCCACGACGCTCGTGTATCGCGTGTATTACGGGCCCAAGGGCAGAAGCGCCGCCAGCCCGCGGTGGTACGAGCGGACCACGCACGTGACGGCCGTCTTCGTGGCGATCACGGTCGTGCTCGGGATCCTGACGACCGGTGCCGGTCCGCACGCCGGCGATGCGCACACGCACCGCAACGGACTCGACCCGAAGATCATCGAGGTCTTCCATGCCGTGCCGGCATTCGTGGTCTTCGGTTTGACGCTTGTGCTCGTGGCCTTCGCCGTGAAGCTTGGGCTGCCGCGCTTCTTCCCGGTGGCGTTGCTGTCGGTTGAGGTTGCGCAGATCGTGGTCGGCCTGGTCCAGGCGAACACGGGGCTGCCGCCTCTATTGGTCGGGTCGCACCTTGTATTGGCCGCGCTCCTCGTCGCTGCGATGACGGCGACGGCGCACTCGCTTCGCCGAGATGGCGGTCACATCGGGCAATTGCGCGAAGCCACCCTCACGCAGACGAAGTGAAGACGTCTGCTAGAGCAGGTGCGGCAGCAGGGGGTCGATGCCCACGGCGAGAAACAGCAGAGTCAGATACGTGATGGACGAGTGGAACACCTTCATCGGCTTCACGTCGGTGACGTGCGTGATGGCGCGGTTGTAGAGGCGGTGTGATTCCCAGATGAACCAGACTCCGCTGGCGATGGCGACGACGCTGTAGAGCACGCCCATGTGCGCGATCGGGATCAAAAGCACCGAACAGACGACGGTCGCCCACGCGTACAGGATCACCTGGAGCCCGACGTGCGCTCGCCCGCGGACCACCGCGAGCATTGGGACGTTGACCGACGCGTAGTCGTCGCGGTAGCGCATGGACAGTGGCCAGTAGTGCGGCGGGGTCCAGAGGAAGATCACCATGAACAGGATGACTGGCGTCCAGGAGAGCGAGTCGGTGACGGCGGCCCAGCCGATCAGCACCGGCATGCAGCCGGCGATCCCGCCCCAGACGATGTTCTGCGGGGTGCGGCGCTTGAGCCAGAGCGTGTAGACGAAGACGTAGAAAAGGATCGCGACCAGCGACAGCGTCGCCGCGAGGAGATTGACCGTGAGGGCGAGCCAGGCGATCGAGGCGACACCCATCGCATAGGAGAAGATGAGTGCTTCTCGGTCGCTCACGTCGCCGGTGACCAGGGCCCTGTCTTTGGTTCGCTTCATGACACGGTCGATGTCGCGGTCGATGTAGCAGTTGAAGGCGGACGCGGATCCGGCGCTGAGGGCACCGCCGATCAGGGTCGCTGCCAGGAGCCACAGGTTGGGAACGCCGCCCTGGGCCAAGAACATCGTCGGAGCAGTGGTGACGAGCAGGAGCTCCATGACGCGCGGTTTGGTGAGAGAGACGTAGGCACGGACCTTGCGCTTCACTCCGATGCGGGCCTTGCCGGCGCCGGGGCGAGTGTCTAGTGCAGCAGTCATGCGTCCTCAAAGTACGAAGTCTCGAGTCGAGACGATGGGCCTGGGCAGGTCAACCTGTGGCCGAGAAAAGTCTAAACGATGAATGTCTACGCTGACGGCGATTGAGGCACCGCCGAGCGGGCGGCGCCCCCCATACCTCTCTATACTGGCAGGTGCTTACCAGTTGCAGAGCCCTGGGCGCCGATGTCACCGTCCGTGTCGATGTCGTCCAAAACGCATGTCTGCAGCCGGGTCGCGATTCGGCAGCACGCCGAGCGTCGGCCGAGTCGAAGGGGCCTCGGTGAGCGCCATGTCAGTGCGGGAGCGAAACCCGCGCAATCTCGCATCAAGAAGGGTCAACCTCAAGTGGCAGATCTGCAATGGGAATCCATTGACGAAAAGGCAGTCAACACGGTCCGCGTTCTCGCGGCTGACGCGGTCGAGAAGGTGGGGAACGGCCACCCCGGCACAGCGATGAGTCTGGCGCCAGCCGCCTATCTCCTCTTCCAGAAGGTCATGCGCCGCGACCCGAGCGACAGCACCTGGATCGGCCGCGACCGGTTCATCCTCTCGGTCGGTCACTCGTCGTTGACGCAGTACATCCAGTTCTATCTCGGTGGTTACGGCCTGGAGATCGAAGACCTCGAAGCACTTCGCACGTGGGGATCAAAGACCCCGGGTCACCCCGAATACGGCCACACCGACGGTATCGAGATCACCACCGGCCCCCTGGGTCAGGGTCTCGCCAGCTCCGTCGGTTTCGCATATGCGGCCCGCTACGAGCGTGGCCTCTTCGATCCTGATGCTGCCCCTGGCACCAGCCCGTTCGACCACTTCGTGTACGTGATCGCCGGCGACGGCGACATGCAGGAGGGTGTCACCAGTGAGGCCGCCTCGCTCGCCGGTCATCAGCAGCTCGGCAACCTCATTGCGATCTACGACTCCAACCAGATCTCGATCGAAGACGACACCAACATCGCCTTCACCGAAGACGTGCACG
>JAODMX010000114.1 GCA_025464735.1 Frondihabitans sp.
CCTCTCGACGGTTCGTCGAGGATGAGCAGCCGGGGGGTATCGAGCAGCCAGCGGGCGATAGCGACCTTCTGCTGGTTGCCGCCGGACAGCGATCCGACCGGGTCTGAGACGTCGCGGGTCTTGACGGTAACGGCCGCGGCCGTCTGTTGCGCGCGTGCGCGAGCCTTGCGGAAGTCGATCAGCGGCCAGGCCCAGCCTTTGACGAGCGACCCCAGCTTGGCGACGTTGATGTTGAAGTCGATCGAGCGCTCGAGGAACAGGCCCTCTGAGCGACGCTCCTCCGGCACGAGGCCGATGCCAGCGCGGACGGCATCCGCCGGTTCGCGGAAGAAGACCTCGACGCCGTCGAGCGACACAGTGCCGGTGAGCTTCTTCGTCTCGCCGTAAATGATCTTCGCTAGCTCGGTCCTGCCAGCGCCAACGAGTCCAGCGAGCCCGAGGACTTCTCCCTCGTGGACCGTGAGCGACACGTCGCGAACCAGCCTGGCGTCGCTCACCCCGCGTACCTCGACGACCGGCCTGCCGAGCGGCGGGGCTTCGTGGCCATGCTCTGCGATCTCGAGGTCCCTACCGACGATGGCGCGTACCAGGTCTGCCTTCGACACCGTCTCGTCGACGACGCGCTTGGTGACCGCGCCATCCTTGAACACCGTCACGTCCTGGCAGAGCTCCGACACCTCGTCGAGGCGGTGCGAGACGAAGATGACGGCGGTGCCGGAGGAGGCGAGATCCCGGATGATCGTGTGCAGCCGGGTCGCTTCCTGGGCAGAGAGGGATGCGGTCGGCTCGTCCATCGCAATCATCCGCGCGTCTCGCATCAGTGCTCGACCGATCAGGATTAGCCACTTGTCCGCGGTGCTCAGGTCGTCGACGTTGGTCGAGAGGCTGAACGTCATTCCGAGGCGGTCGGCGACCTTCTTCGCCTGGGCGCGGGCCGGGCGCCAGTCGATGACGCCGAGCCTGGTCGTCGGCCGCGCCCCGAGCATCATGTTGCGGAGCACGTCCCAGCCAGGGATGAGGCTCATCTCCTGGTGGATGAACGCGAGGCCGAGCGCGGTCGCGTCATCCGGAAGCTGGATGTCGGCGACGGTGCCAGCGACGGTGATCACGCCACTGTCGGGATGTTCGATCCCGGCCAGGCACTTGATCAGCGTCGACTTTCCGGCGCCGTTGGCGCCGATGAGACCGTGAACGACCCCCGGGCGAATTTCGAAGGAGACGTCCTTCAGTGCCTGCACGCCACCGAAGGCTTTGCTCAGTCCGGAGACGGAGATCAGCGAGGCGTGCTTGTTCTGCACGGCCTTGGACTCGGATTTCGTCGGAGTCGCCGGCCCAGTGGGAGAGTCGTTCACGGTGCTCATTCTGTCGGTAGCCCTACTTCAGGGCTTCCGGGTGGGATGCCACGAACGACGCGACCGTGGTGGAGGTCACAAGGATGCCGGGTACCTCGACGGTTTTGGCCGTCCAGCTCGAGCCGGCCTTGATCGCGTCCTGGGTGGTGGTGAACATGGTCTTGCCCTCCTTCACGCCGTCCTCGTACACGGTCGAGGTGAGGGAGCCATCCTGGACCGCTTTGATGGCGGTGCTTGATCCGTTGATGCCATAGGTCAGCACGTCGGTGCGGCCGAGCTGCTTGATGCCGGAGATGGCACCGAGGGTGGGGTCTTCCCAACAGCCCCAGATGGCGAGCTTGCCGGAGCCTGCCGGGTGACCCGCGAGCCATGCGGTCGCGTATTTGGCACCGTCCTGCAGGAAGCCGGGGATGTTGACCTCGTTCTTGCTGACCTTGATGTCCGGGTGGCTCGCGAGCATCTTGTCGAAGAGGGCTTCGCGGTCGCGGCAGACCTGGCCGGTGCGGTAGGTCAGTGCGAGCACGCTTCCGCCGCCCTTGAGGTCGTCGATCAGCTGCTGGGTCGACGGCGCGGCGAACGGCGCGCCGTCGCCGGTGGTCATGACGACTCCGTTGCCGAGACCGCCGCCCCACGTGGCGACCGGGATGCCTGCGCCCTTCGCGGCGGCGAGGCCGGCACCGAGGGAGGTGGTTGGGAAGACCAGGTCGAAGATCATCCCAGCGCCCTTGCTGACGAAGTTGCTGATCGCGGTGTTCGCCTGGTCGGCGTTGCCCGCGGCATCGACAACTTCGACCGTCCAGCCCGCTGCTTTGGCGGCAGCCGTTGCGCCCTGGATGACGCGGGCGTTGTTGGCGTCGGTCGCGGTAATGGTGACGATGCCCAACAATTTGTTGGTGCTGGCTTTTGCCGCGCCGGCCGTGCTGTCGCCGGGAACGCTGCACGCGCTCAGCCCGATCAGGGCGACGGCCGCGATGGCCATTCCAAGAACTGCTCTGTTCTTACGCATTTCGTATTTCTCCTCAGAGGTGTTGTGGGTTGTGCTGTGGTTGTCGTGCGGATCTTGCGGTACTGGGCATGCGGTGAAAATCGCGGTCAGGCCGTGGCTAGCTTGTCGGCGGCGAGCCGCGACCTCTCGCCCGGGGCGAGAAGCAGTTCTGCGACCTGAAGCTTGTCGTCGTAGAGTCGGGAAGGATGCCGTGAGAACGTTGCGTACTCGTGAACGATGACGAGGCGGTTTGTGTCGCCGGCCGTCTTGACCATCTCGTCGATGATCTGCAGCCCGCGCCATCCGCTCCCGCCGCCGAAGCCGATGTTGACCATCTCACCCGACTGGCCGATTCCCTCGGCGTTCTCGTAGCTGTAGAGCGCGTCTCCGGTGACCAC
>JAODMX010000123.1 GCA_025464735.1 Frondihabitans sp.
CGCGGACGACCTGCTCGGCGAGCGCGACGGTCGCCTCCGAGGTGGTGGCGTGGGGGATGATCTCGACGCCGGGGATGAACGGGGCCGGGTTGGAGAAGTGCACGCCGAGGAACCGCTCCGGCAAGACGACGGCTTCGGCCAGCGCGCCGATCTGGATGGTCGACGTGTTCGACCCGATAACGGCGTCGGGGCGAGCAGCCTCGCTGATGCGCCGCAGGGTGGCGTGCTTGATCTCGATCTTCTCGGGAACCGCCTCCTCGATGAAATCGACGTCGGCCACGGCCGCCTCGAGGGACTCCGCCGGCGAGACCAAGGCCTCGATGCGCTCGACGGCGTCACTCGGGAAGAGACCGTCGTCCACGAACTGCCCGGCCTCGACCAGGAGACGCTCGTAGTTCGCCGCGGCGATCTCCGCCGACACGTCGGCGATTGCCACGCTCACACCCGAGAGCGCCAGCATCTGGGCAATGCCTCCACCCATGTAGCCGGACCCTACAACTGCTGCTTTCAGTGAACTCATCGTCGGGTTCCCTTTCTTCTCGAGCCTCGGCTCGTCATCAGGCCTTGGGCAGAAGGCTTCGAATGTAGGTCTGGTTGGTCGCGCACACCCCGAGGCTGTCGCCGCCGTACTGCTCGGTCATGATGATGCCGCGGAATCCCACGTCGATCGCCTCACGGAACACCTGCCGATAGTTGATCAGACCGGTCTCCATCGTCGACGGGACGGAGGTCGCCCAGCTGCCGTCGCCCGCCTCGTCGCGCGTGTAGTTCTTCACGTGCAGGTAGTTCGCGTACGGCAAGGTCGCCGAGAACACGTCACGCCAGTTCTCGACGGGACGGTGGAGCCGGATCAGGTTGGCGACGTCCGGATTCAGGCCGACGTTGTCGAGGCCGACGGCTTCGACGAAGCGGACGGCGCTCTCAGCCGTGCCCAAATAGGTGTCTTCATACATCTCGAGCGCCAGCGGCAGACCGACGTCGGCGGCGTGTTTGCCGAGCTCACGGATCGACTTGACGGCGCGATCCCAGACTTCGGGGTCGTCTGGATCCTTAGGTCCCTCCGCCGTCCAGAACCAGAGCGCCCGTCGCTGCGCCTCACTGAACGGCTGGTGCAGCCCCGTGGAGAAGACCTGCATGCCCCACGCGGCTGCCCCGTCGATGGTGCGGTGGGCGTAGGCGAGATTCTCCTCCTCGCGGCCCGGCATGATCACGCTGCTGCGCTGGAGGTGGACCGAGGGGATCCCGACGCCGTGGGACTTCGCAATGGCGAGGAGTTCGTCACGCCTCGATGGTTCGAGGTCGGCGGGCCTGATGTGGCTGTCGGCCATCTCGGCGAGGGTGAAGCCCACGTCTTCGATCTGGGTGAACATGTCGTCCCAGACCTCGGGCGCGGCGTCGTGCAGGGCCACGCCGTGGGAGTCCACGGTGGCGAAGCCGTGGAGGCACGTGGCGATCGGCCAGGTGGCGCCGGTCCAGGTCGTGGAATCCCAGTTCTGTTCTTCTGAGCGTGGGCTCACGAGTCCTCCAGTGGTTCGTTCGATGCATGGATCCTATAGGAAAGATGGTTGTGGCGCGTCACCCTCAGTGCATGTACAGGCCGCCATCGACATTCAGGGTCTGCCCGGTGATCCAACCGGCGTCAGCGCCGATCAGGAACTCAATGGCGGCGGCGATGTCGTCGACGGTCCCGACGCGGTGCACGAGGAGGTCGGCGGCCAGCTCCTCCTTGCGTTCTTCACTCAGGGTCCCGCCCATGATGTCCGTGTCGATTGGCCCGGGAGAGATCGCGTTCGCCGTGATGCCGAACTCCCCCAGCTCCCTCGCCAGCGCACGCATGAGGCCGATCACCCCGGCCTTGGCCACGGAGTACGGCGTCTTGCTGAACGTGCCGCCGCCGCGCTGAGCGGAGACCGACGAGAGACTGACAATCCGTCCGAATCCGTTACGGACGAGACTCTCGGCGACCCGCTGCGACACGTTGTGGACACCGTCGAGGTCGATGCCGAGCACGCGCCGCCACTCCGAGGCGTCGACCTCGAGGTAGGGCGTCGGCGAGCTCACACCGGCGATGTTCGCGAGCGCGACAAGAGGCGGGAGCGACGACTCCAGCTCGTCGATAGCGCTGCGCACGGCGTTCAGGTCGACGACGTCTGCTCCGACGCCGTGGGCTGCGATGCCGAAGCGATCGTGCAGTTCGGCAGCGAGATCAGCGCACGCGCTTGCATCAAGGTCGAGGACACCCACGTTCCAGCCGTGGGAAGCGAGGCGAGTCGCCGTTGCCCTCCCGATGCCTCTCACGGAGGCAGCGCCGGTGACGATGACGGTGGGTGACGTGGGGAACTGTGCTGTCATAGCAACTGCTCTCTTCTGGGGGCTCACGCGAGCCCGTCGTTGTGAGGGTGGAGACCCGGCGGGTCCTCAGCGAATCTGGGAGATCTCGAAGGTCCGGGGATCGCCGCCGACTCGGATCCCCGTCTCCAGGGCGTCGATTGCCTCGACATCGCCTGGTGCGAGCCGAACGTCGTCTGCAGCGAGGTTCTCGGCCATGCGGTCGGGACGGATGCTCTTCGGGATGACGATCCGGCCGTGTGCCAGGTGCCAGGCAAGAATCACCTGGGCCGGGGTCGCATCGACGCGCTGTGCGATCTCGGCGATCACGGCAGCATCGAGGTCGGCTCCCTGCCCGAGCGGACTGTAAGCCTCGACGGCAATGTCGTGGTCGGCACAGAATGAGGTGAGATCACGCTGCTGGAACGTCGGATGGATCTCGAGCTGGTTGAGCGAGGGAGGGAGAGAGCAGACCGTCAGGAGACTCTCGAGATGGTCTACCAAGAAGTTCGACACTCCGATCGACCCGATCGACCCGTCGGCTACCGCCTGCTCCATGTCTTTCCAGCTGTCGCGGTAGAGGTCGCGAGAGGGTGACGGCCAGTGGACGAGGTAGAGATCGATCCGATCGACACCGAGGGCCGTTCGGCTGGCCTCGATGGCGCGCCTCGTCGATTCTCGTCCCTGGTCGCCGTTGCGAAGCTTGGTCGTGACGAAGATCTCCTCGCGCGGGATCCCGCTCGCGCGGATCCCGGCGCCGACGCCGGCCTCGTTGTTATAGGCCGCGGCCGTGTCGATGTGGCGGTAGCCGACCTCCAGCGCCTGCTCGACCGCCGCCTGAGAGTCGTCCGGCGAGATCTGGAAGACGCCGAAGCCGATCCGCGGCGGCTGAAGTCGGCCGGTCATCTGCCGGCCTCGGGAGTCAGAACGAGGAGTGAGACGGCCGTGAGCGGCAGTGACACGGCCACCTCCAGGCTGCCCAACTCGACTGCGACAGAACTGGGCTCCTCCAGGAGTTCCAGCCCCTGCCGGGAGCGGATCGCGTCGAGCTGCTCCGGCGTCGGATCCTGCGGGCTGCCGAGATCCCGCCAGACGGTGTGCGCATTGCTGTGCGTGTCATCGATCCGAAAGTGCTCGACGCGATAACTCCCTGCTGCAAGGCCACACCAGGCGACCGTGACCGGCGCCTCGGAGTCGTCCGTCGAATACTGGTCGTCAGCATGGCGGTAGACGAGGACCGTCAAGCGACCGGCGTCGTCCCGAGCGGCGAGGGCGTCGACCTCTTCGCGAGCGAGTCCCTCGACGATCGCGTCATCCAGCTCGTCGACGTGCCACGCGGCATTCGAGACAGCAGGGAGCCGGCGATCGCCGAGCTGACCGAGCACACGGTACGCGTTGAGGAACGGCTTCTCGACACCGCCGGCGGTCAAGAAGGCCCGAGTGCCTTCGAAATAGCGCTCACCCTCGAAGTAGAAGCTCCAGGTCGTCGCCCGGTTGACGCTGGCGACCTCCTGCTCGTTGAGGTCGAGGATCTTCTTCATCAGGTTCACCTGGAAGACCGGGTAGTACTCGGTGTTCTGGAAGGCGAAGTTGGAGTTGTCGTAGATGCCCCAGTGAGCCGGCACGCCGGCATCGCACTCGTCGACGATGGCAGGCAGCGCGGCGATCGTCGGGAACTCCGCCATCACGCGGAGAAGGCTCCGCATCTCGTAGAGCATCTTGGTCGTCGACGGCGACTGCTTCTCGGGAGCCTCGGAACCGAGGGGCCCGTAGGTCCGCCACGGCGTGAAGTGGGACCCCTTTGTGTGGAACGAGACGAAGTCGATGGGGAGCTCCCGCTCGACCACGAACGCGAGGAAGTCGCGGAGGAACGTCACGCCGCGAGGGCCACCGGTCACGGTCGGTCCACCGACCTTGGCATCGGGAAGCACCCGGCGCACGGCGGCCGCCGTCACCTCGTATAACGCGCAGAACTCCTCGTGGGTTCCGCGCCAGTAGAAGATGTCCGGTTCGTTCCACAGCTCCCAGAGCCAGGTCGACACCTCGTCTTCGCCGTAGCGTTCGAGGGAGTGCTGCGCCAGAGCCGCCACGAGATCGCCCCACTTATCGAGGTCCTTCGGCGGGTAGGACCACTGGCCGGCCTCGTACGCGCTGTAGACCGTGGGGCTGTCGATGATCGTGTGCTCGGTGAGAGCGCGATCGGGCAGCAGGTCGCGGGGCGTGAAACCGAGCTCGACCAGCACGTGATGGCCGGCTCCCACGATCGCGTCGTAGGTGTCGTCGACGATGGCGAAGTCGTAGATCGGCTTCCCGTCCGCGTCTTCGTGGTAGACGTTGCCACTCCCCCAGTGCGGCAGGCCCATGCCGGTGCCGCTGATGAAGACGTAGTGCGGGCGCACGTGGAAACCACGGCTCGATGTCTCGCCGATGCTGCGAAGTAGCTTCTTGCCCGTCGGCGTGTAGGTCCAGTTGATCTCGTCGTAGCCCAGGCTTTCCCAGACCGGCTCCAGTGCCGTTCCTGCGGAGCCGGCGTCGATGTCGACCCGGGCGCTCGTCACGTGACGGGCGCCCGGGTCGTGAGGCGCGAACTGTGGAACATCCGCGGTGGCGGCCGTTCCGGGTGTCTTGTCCTCGGCGTTGGTCATCAGGTCACACCTCGCGACCGGCCGGCATCTGAGTCTTCGACGGGTCGGTCTCGGCGAGACCTTCGAACACGGCCTCGATCTTCGCGATCACGTCGGCCTCGAGCTTGACGCCTGCGGCCACCGAGTTCGACACGACCTGCTCGGGGCGCGACG
This sequence comes from Frondihabitans sp., assembly GCA_025464735.1. The sequence goes on from JAODMX010000123.1 coordinate 5,127, forward strand.
CCCCGATGATCGCCGAAGCCACGTTGTCGTTGTTCAGAACCCACGCGAGCGACAGCTGAGCCTGGGTTAGACCCAGGTCTTTGGCGATCGGCTCGAGCGCCGCTACGGCATCGAGCACGTCGTCGCCCAGCCAGCGCGAGATCATGCCGGCGCCGCCTTTCTGGTCGGTGGCCCGGGATCCCGAGGGCAGTTCCTGGCCCTTCTTGTACTTCCCGGTCAGGACTCCCTGCGCCACCGGCGACCAGACGATCTGCGAGATGCCGAGCTCCTTCGAGGCGGGCACGACCTCCTCCTCGATCACTCGCCAGAGGAGCGAATACTCGGGCTGGTTCGAGATGAGCTGAATGCCGAGCTCCTTGGCGAGCGCGGCACCGTCGCGGAGCTGCTGAGCATTCCACTCCGAGACACCGATGTACAGCACCTTGCCGGCGCGAACGAGGTCGGCGAAGGCCTGCATGGTCTCCTCGAGCGGAGTCTCGACGTCATAGCGGTGGGCCTGGTAGAGGTCGACGTAGTCGGTCTGCAGGCGCTTCAGCGACCCGTTGATCGACTCGGTGATGTGCTTACGGCTGAGCCCCGTGTCGTTGTGCTGCTTCGGCCCCGTCGGGCCGTAGACCTTCGTGAAGATTTCGAGCGACTCGCGGCGCTGCCCCTTGAGCGCCTGCCCGAGGACGACCTCGGCCTGGGTGTTGGCGTAGACGTCGGCAGTGTCGAACGTCGAGATACCGACCTCAAGCGCAGCGCGGACGCACGCGGTTGCCGTGTCGTTCTCGACCTGGGAGCCGTGGGTGAGCCAGTTGCCGTAGGTCAGCTCCGAAATCTTGAGTCCGGAGTTTCCGAGATACCTGAATTCCATGCGCGTAGTGCTCCTTGTCGTGGGGGCGCCTCCATGCACCGCCTCGCCGAACGTTACTCTCCTTTCGGCAATTCATGGATCCTGTAGGATTTTGCACGCTCAGGAAGCTCACGAGGAATTCCCGCACCCGCAGCCCGCGACGGAAGACTCCGAGAACTCCTACTGTTGGAATGACCATGACCTCACTCACAGTCGGCTACGCCGCGATGCTCGAGCAGTTCCATCCGACCGAAGCCGTCGCCCTCTCGGCCTACGCCGAGTCGAAAGGCTTCTCGGGCGTCATGGCCGCCGACCACTACCAGCCGTGGATCCCGCAGCAGGGCCAGTCCGCCTTCGTCTGGAACGTCCTCGCCGCCCTCGGAGAACGCACGCGGGGCGACATGGGCCCGGGCGTCACGGCCCCCACCTTCCGCTGGCATCCCGCGATGGTCGCCCAGGCGTCCGCGACGCTCGCCGCGATGTACCCCGGTCGGCACTGGCTGGGCCTCGGCTCCGGCGAGGCCCTCAACGAACACATCACGGGTCAGTACTGGCCCGAAACGCCCGAACGAATCAACCGCATGTTCGAGGCCGTCGACATCATC
>JAODMX010000131.1 GCA_025464735.1 Frondihabitans sp.
CACCATTCCCATTGCGGGACGGTGCGCCGCTGGCGTCCTCGGGCCTGGACCGGGGTGGGCGGCCGGATCAGGCGAGTGCGCGCCGGGAGGGTCTGTCGCCGGGGCGCCTTTCAGGCGCGGGCGACTCGCCGCGACATGGGCGTCTGTCGCGCGACATGGACAGAGCCGCTGTTCATGTCGCGGTGACAGCCAGCGTATGTGCTGCGGTAGGGGTGGAAGGTATTTCTAGTCATCCAGGCTGCCCATGGTCAGGTTGACGGTAGTTCCCGTCATCCCGCTCGCCTTGTCGGACGCCATGAAGACCGCCATGTTTGCCATCTCCTCGAGCGTCATGACCCGTCGCGGGTGGGTCGTGCTGGCGAGGTACCCTTGGAACTGTTCCCAGGTCATGCCCGATGCCTTGGCGTCGAAGGCTTCCTTCATCGTGCTCGTCTCCGGCATGCCGTGTGGTCGCAGACCGACCACGCGAATGCCCTGAGGTGCGAGCTCGGCGGATAGATCTCGAGTGAGTGCCTCCTTGGCGGCCTGCGCCGGACCGTAACCTCCGTTCAATCGGGAGCCCATCCGTGAGGGGAGTGCGGTGACGGTCATGATCACCCCCGATTTGTTCGGAATCATGTGCCTTGCGGCCAGGCGTGCGGTCAGGAAGTACGACGTCGTGTAGGTCGTGATCGGCAGGGAGAACTGCCCGGCATCCAGCTCGACCAGAGGAACGCCCAGAATCTTCGTGTCCGGGATGCCGACCGCGTTGAACGAGATATCGACGCGGCCCGCCTGATCGATCACGGACTGCAGATGCCTGTCCACAGCCTGCTCGTCGAGAGCGTCGACCTCGGCCGCATCGGCGAATCCGCCGGCGGAAACGATGTCCTTAGCGACCGCTTCGACCGGTGCCTGGAGGCGCCCGGTGAGAAAAAGCTTGGCCCCCTCAGACGCGAAGGCACGTGCCACAGCGCCGCCGATCGCGCCTCCGGCTCCGTAGATCACCGCAACCTTGTCTTGCAATATCATCTCTGGTTCCTTTCTGTGCCCGGGTGGTCACACCTGCCCACCTCATGAGTGAAGACCGACGGCTGAGACTCATCTTCGCGGAGCTGCCGTTTTCGCCATCCGCGGTCTGGTGCCGACGACGGGTCGGAACCTCAGCGGGCGGCGCCAGGCCCTTGACCGGGCCGCGCGCCACCGGCAAGCCCTCTCTACCGCACCGGCTGGCACGTGAGAATGGCCACCCCGGGTGGAATCACGGTGGTGTCGACGAGATCGAGGTTCACTCGCTCCGCGCCGCCCTTGAAGAAGGTCCTCCCCTTCCCGAGCACGACTGGGTGGACCAAGAGTCGATACTCGTCAATGAGGTCGTGTTCCAACAGGCTGTGCATGAGGTCGTGGCAGCCATACATCACCAGATCCTGACCGGGCTGTTGCTTGAGCTTGGCGACGCCCTCCGCGACATCGCCTTCGATCAGATGGGAGTTCTCCCACTCCAGGTCCTTGAGCGTGGTTGACGCGACGTACTTGGCCATGCTGTTGAGCTTGTCGACGTAGGGGAACTCTCCTGCTAGCGATGGCCAGATGGCGGCGAAAATCTCGTACGTCTTGCGGCCCAGGAGCAGACCATCGCTGTTCATCAGAAGGTCGGTGTGATACTTGGCCGCCCGGTCGTCGTCGTACGGGACCGCCCAACCCCGGATGTCGTCCACTCTCCCGTCCAGCGTCACATAGGTAGAAACGATCACTTTCCTCATCTTTTGCCTCCTTCGGTGTGGGCTTTGATTCCTGTTTCGCCATCCGTCGACGCCCGGACAGTCCGGCCGTCGATTATGCAGACACCGCGACGTCGGGAAACTGGGCGCCCATCGACCGCCCAGTTTGCCCCTCGGCCGGTGTCTATACTGGTAGTGCGATAAGGTGCGGGAGAGAGGTGACGCGATGATGGGGGTGCTGACAGCCGACCTGATCACCAGGGCGCGGTCTGGGGACGGCGACGCGTTCCGAGAGCTGACCGAGCCGCACCGTCGAGAGCTACAGGTGCACTGCTACCGGATGCTCGGATCCCTCCAGGACGCCGAGGACGCCCTCCAGGACACGCTACTGACCGCCTGGCAAGGCCTCGGAGGGTTCGAGGGACGCGCCTCGATCCGCACATGGCTCTACCGGATCGCCACCAACCGGTGCCTCAACGCGCTGCGCTCGGCCAGCCGACGCCCGGCCAAGGCGTGGGACATCCCCGGGGTTGAACCGCCCGAGCCGAGTCGGCTCGGCGAAGTCGTGTGGCTCGAGCCATATCCCGACGCCCTCCTCCAGGGGGTGATCGCCGTGCCGCTCGGCCCGGCGGCCCGCTACGAACAGACCGAAGCCATCACCCTGGCATTCGTGACCGCCCTGCAGGTCCTGCCCGCTCGCCAGCGCGCCGTGCTCATCTTGCGCGAGGTACTCGGATACCACGCCAACGAGGTGGCCGAGATGCTCGACTCGACCGTCGAATCGGTCAACAGCGCCCTCAAACGGGCGCGCGCCAGCCTGCAGCGCCTCCGGCCGCCGGCCACCGACCGCGAACGGACTCCCGCCTGCGACTCGCCCTCCGAGGATGCGATCGTGGCGAAGTTCGTCAGCGCATACGAGTCCGCCGATCTCGACGCGCTGGTGGCCCTTCTGACGGACGACGTCTTCATGTCGATGCCACCGATGCCCCTCGAATACGAGGGCCGAGACGTCGTGGCCCGCTTCTGCGCCGGCATCTTCGGGTCGGGCCGGAGGTTCGACCTTGTGCCGACGCGAGCCAACGGTCAACCGGCGTTCGGAGCCTACCTGCACGCCCCTACCGGCATCCGCCATGGGATCGGCCTCATCGTCCTCACCCTCACCGGCGACCGGATCTGCGCCATGACCCGCTTCGAGAACAGCGTGCTCCCATGGTTCGGGCTACCGCGATCGCTCCCGAGCCGATAGCCAGCTTCCCAGTGGTGTATGTGCGCGGCAGCGAAACACACACCGGCGGATGTGCCGGTGCAGCTGCCAACGTCCAACGTGCTGTTTCGGTGTGACGACGTGCGGCGACCTATCCGGAACCGTCGGCTCGAGGGCGTCGAGATCCAGCCCCCGAGTGGCTCAAAGAAGATGAAGTCGCGGTGGCGCGCTAGCGTCGATTGGACAGTTTGTCAGCTTGGTAAGGAGGAATTGTGCATCGTGTGAAGGTGAATCAAACCCCGGAACAGGACGGCGATCCCCACGGCGAATGTAGCAAGTACCCCGGTGACGCAGCGCTATCCGACCAACCTGGCGCCCTTGCCGGGGCAGCTGGCCTACGCGCAAGGTCTGGACCTGGAGCGCTGGCTCGGGCGAACGTGGCTGCCCTGGGCTGGCCTGACCGTCCTCTCCGCAGCTTGACCCAATGTGTCCAATCTACGCTAGTGCTGACTCCACGAGTACACCGTGCCTCCATGCCTGGCTTTTCGCCGCTCACCGACCTCGGGATCTGTGCCCGGGCACGGACGCTGAGCGCTTAGCCCCGGAGCCCAAGAGTGGCAAGCAACGTCGAGGCTGTCCAGGACGTGTCGCCTGGAGAATACCGATACGTCACGAGATCGTCGGGAAGATCGAGGCTGGTGACAATCGTCACCAGGCGCCGGTTCAGCGCTACCCGCTCTTTATGGGCCTCGAGCAATCCCGCTTGCCGCGCCGGCAAGGATGCGATTGCATCGTAGACGGCGTCGATCGTGCCGTATTGCATAAGTAATGCCGCCGCCGTGCGAGGCCCAATGCCGGGGACGCCGGGAATGCGATCCGACGTGTCGCCAATCAATGCCTTGAGATCGGGGAACTGCTCCGGCGATACGCCCCAACGCTCTTGCACCAGGCCGGGGGTCCACATTTCACCGTCCTGGCCTTTCGGCATGAACAGGCTCACCGTCGGGCGCAACAATTGGAGCAAGTCGCGGTCTCCGGATACGATCGTCGTCTGCAGGCCAATCTCGCCGGCGCGGCGGGCCAGCGTACCAATCGCATCGTCGGCCTCGTAGCCGCTGACCATCGGGTAGCCTACACCCAGGTGATCGAGCACCCGATGCACCTGCCCCACCTGATCATCAAAGTTGGCAACTTCCTCCTCTGTGCCGCGTGGGCGCCCCGTACGATAGTCCGCAAACAACTCGCGGCGGAATGGCGCCACTGGTGGGTCAAATGGCACGCAAACATGGGAAGGTTCAAAGCGGCGGACAAGGCGCAGGAAAGCGCCCGCGAATCCATACACGCCCTGAATAGGCGCACCATCGCTCCCCACGATACTCCGCGGCAGTGCGTTGTATGTGCGGTGAAAGAGGTGATGTCCATCGATCAGCAGGAAGCGGTCCCCGTTATTCATGTG